>JAUVVT010000229.1 GCA_030604505.1 bacterium
AAATAACTTTATTTAAATATAATAAAATTTATCGGTGATGTCAAGGATTATTTTAGTATATATACTAATTTTTTAGAAAATAAAAAATTAAGATATTTTGATAGGGTAAACAGGATTTATTCATAAATTTTCTATTTTCTTATTATGTATTAAATAAATAATGGGGCGGATTTGAAATCCGTCCCCACAACTACAACAATTTTTAAAAGAACAATGACTGGTTATATAAATAAAAAATTTTATTAATTATTCAGGTTTATTATATTAGACTATTTTTATAGATAATTTCTTTCAATATTTTTTTAATTACATAAAAAATTACAATGAAGTTATTAACATATAAAAACAAGAAGATGCCTCTATGAAAAATTTATGTACAAGATAAGGATTGTTTCTGCAAAATGGGGTGGATTGCTGTTTGTTCCTGTTTACCATAAACATTAGTGATTCAGATATATTTCTGTTGAGAAGAACATTTTTTGCTTGTTTTTGTAGGATGGAGAATTAGGTTTGTGAGGTTTTATAAAGTTTTTTTTTAAGATGGGGCGGAAAAAAGCAAAAAATCAGGAAAGGACAACCCGAGGATTGTCCCTACGGGATTATATAATTTAAAATAAATTAATATGTTACGATTTCATCTATTTAGCAGAAAGATTAAAAAACAAGTTTTTTGGATTTTTTGCCGTGTCATTCTTTAATAGACTTGACAATTTAAGTTTATTTCTTTATAATTAAATATAATATATTTTTGTTTTTTTATTTTTGTTTAGTAAAAGGGGGGATATAATGCAAAGAATGTTGATTGTATCGAATAGACTGCCTGTAACTATATCCAAAAGGAAGGATAAACTTAATTTTGTTCAGAGTTCCGGTGGATTGGTTACAGGTTTGGGTTCATTTTATAAATCGTATGATAGTTTTTGGATAGGTTGGCCCGGGATTATAACAAATGAACCTGAAGATAAGAGGAATATTAAATCAAGGTTAAAAGCTGAGAATATGTATCCTGTTTTTCTTACACAAAGCGACGTCGAAAAATACTATGAAGGTTTTTGTAACAAAACGATTTGGCCTCTTTTTCACTATTTTGTGCAATATACTCATTATGATGAATCTTTGTGGGATGCTTATCAACATGTTAATAGACTTTTCTGCAAAGAGGTAGTCAAGTATGCAAAACAGGATGACATTATCTGGATTCACGATTATCATTTAATGCTTCTTCCTGCCCTCATCAGAGAAAAGAATCCTGATGCACCTATTGGTTTTTTTCTTCATATTCCTTTTCCATCTTTTGAGATTTTTCGTTCACTTCCCTGGCGGATTGAGATTCTGAATGGTCTTTTAGGTTCAGACATAGTAGGTTTTCACACGTTGGACTATGAGCGGCATTTCCTCAGTTCAATATATCATTTATTAGGATTGGAAAGTGATTTGGGACAGATAGTAACAAAAGATAGGATTATTAACATAGATGCTTTTCCTATGGGGATAGACTATAACAAATTTTTCAAAGCAAATCAGAGGAAAAACATACAGAAAGAAATTAAAAAAATCAAGAATGAAGTAAAAGGGAAAAGGGTAATATTATCAATAGACCGTTTGGACTATTCGAAAGGCATTCCTCAAAGGTTGGAAGCATTTAGTATTTTTCTTGAAAAATATCCTGAGTACAGGGAGAAAGTAACTCTTATTTTAGTTGCGGTTCCTTCCCGCACAAATGTGGAATATTACAAAATCCTCAAGCAATGGGTAGATGAGCTTGTAGGTAGAATTAACGGTAAATATGGTGGAATAGATTGGACACCTATTTTGTATTTTTACCGTTCTTTACCATTCTCTAAGCTTTTAGCGGTTTACAATATTTCCGATGTTGCTCTTGTTACGCCCATAAGGGATGGTATGAATCTTATTGCCAAAGAATATGTTGCAAGCAAAGCGGACGGTAAGGGTGTATTAATTCTCAGTGAGACAGCAGGAGCAGCGAGGATGTTGGGGCATGTTTTATTAATAAATCCTAATAACCCGGAAGAGATTGCCAAAACATTGAAAGAGGCACTTGAGGTGCCTGAAGAGGAGCAAATCAAAAATAATAGGGAAATGCAAAACCAGCTTCAGCATTATGATATTATTTGGTGGGTAAAGGGATTTATTAACAGATTGAATTATACAAAGAAACTGCAGAATACAATGTCTGCAAAGATATTAAAAGTAAAAACAAAGAGAAAGTTAATTAATGAATATAAGAACAGTAACAGGAGATTGTTATTGTTAGATTATGACGGGACACTCACACCATTTGCAAAAACCCCACAAAAAGCAAATCCAGATAACGAGCTTTTCGAATTACTATTGAAACTTGCTAGTGATAAAAAGAATGAAATAGTTTTGATAAGCGGACGTGATAAAGAAACGTTGCAGAAATGGTTTGGAGCACTTAACATCAGTTTAGTAGCGGAACATGGTGCATGGTATCTTGAAAAAGACGGGACATGGGATATGCTGCAGCCTTTGGCACAGGATTGGAAAGAGAAGATATATAATATTATGGAGTTGTTTGTGGACAGGACCCCCGGGACTTTTATTGAAACGAAGGATTATTCACTTGTATGGCATTATCGGAACGCAGAGAAGCAGCTTGGGAACAAGAGGGTAAGAGAACTGGCTGAAGACCTTTCTTATTTCACTTCAAATACAGAGCTTCAGGTTTTAGAGGGGAACAAAATTATCGAGGTGAAGAATTCCGGGATAAATAAAGGGAGCGGAGCTTTGCGATGGATTTCGAAAGATGTTTGGGACTTTATAATAGCGATAGGTGATGACTGGACAGATGAAGATATATTTAAGGTTCTGCCGGAGAAAGCATATTCAATCAAAGTGGGAACCGGTTCTTCAGTGGCAAAGTTTAATCTTAATTCACCATATGAAGTTAGGTTAATGTTAAAAGAATTTCAAGGAGGCCGAAAAAAATGAAAAAATTGAGTGATTACCGTGAAATTGTGGGGGATAAAGTAATTAGTGGTATTTATAGAAAAGCGAGAGGGATTTATGGCAAACGAGTCTTGAATATAAATTCTACATATATGGGAGGCGGTGTAGCCGAGATTTTAAATAGTCTTGCGCCCCTTTTGAATGATGTGGGGGTTGATGCTGGCTGGAGGATAATCCGGGGAACGGAGGATTTATTTAATATCACTAAAAAATTTCATAACGCTCTTCAGGGGGACCCGATAAATCTGACCGATATAAAGAAAGAGCTTTACATTCAAACGAATGAAGATTTTTCACAATATACACATATAAACCATGACTGTGTGATTATACACGACCCTCAACCCCTTCCATTGATATCGTTTTATAAAAAGCGGCAGCCCTGGGTTTGGAGATGTCACATTGACCTTTCGCGACCAAATGAAGAATTATGGGACTTTTTTAAGGGTTTTATTTTAAGATATGATATGGTCATTATTTCCAATGAAAAATATAAGAAAAAGGATTTGCCTATCGAACAGAGGATAATTGCTCCAGTGATTGATCCACTCACTCCAAAAAATTTGGACCTGAGTGATAAAGATATTTCAAAGGACTTGAAGAAGTTTGGAGTTCCTACCGACAAACCATTTATAACTCAGATATCGAGGTTTGATAAGTGGAAAGACCCGTTAGGAGTGGTGGAGATATTTAAACTTGTGAAAGAGGAAGTAGACTGTCGTCTTGTTCTATGCGGCAGTATGGCATCAGATGATCCCGAGGGTATTCAGATTTATGAAAAGGTGAAAGAAAAGGCAAAAAGCTACACTAATAATGGTGATATTATACTGATAACCAGTGAGAATAATGTACTTGTAAATGCACTGCAGAGGAGGTCTGCGGTTGTAATCCAGAAATCAACCAAAGAGGGATTTGGACTGACCGTAACAGAAGCATTATGGAAAGAAACACCCGTAATCGCTTCTAATGTTGGCGGGATACCACTTCAAATAAAAAATGAAAATAATGGATTTTTATTTGAACCACAGGATATAGAGGGGTTTGCTAAAAAGGCGATTGAAATTCTGAATAATCCTGACTTATCAAAAGAACTTGGTAAACGAGCCAAGGAATATGTGAGGAAAAAATTTCTCATCACAAGAATTTTATCGGATTATTTAGATTTGATAAGTGATATGACTGGTTGTTGAAAGATTTAATATCGATAATAAGCTTTGGTAAATTTTAATTTATTTGCATAAAACTTGTTAATATTGGGATTTTAACGGAAAGATTGCCACATCGTCCCGAGTACTCGGGACTCGTCGTCACAAAGTGATCTCCCTTGGGACAATGACATGTATTTATTGATCTTGAGAAGGAAAAAGTTTGTTGGTGGCAACACCCACCCGAAGGACAAGCACACAGCTCATTGGTTTGCTCCTACAACATTTTTTGAAATGTGAGGACGGAAAACAAAGTTTCGGTACTGTTTTGTGCCTACAATATAAATTATTTTTACTAACAGATATTCATAAGAACAAATTTTCAAAAGCTGCAGGATAAATTATTATGGATACAAAATCTAATTATATTATTTATGACATGAAATAATAGAGACTCAAGGAATAAGATATTTTTATGGATTATGCTCTGGATTAATGGTCGGCATGCGTGCATCGACCGATTTTCAGGGGGGGATTTCCTCTTTCAAAAGCTCCTAAATCTGGTCCCTTGCCTTTATAATCTTCATTAAATCCGGGAATTAAAATTCCTGCATCGATCAGAGGATTAGAAATAGCAATAACCTTACCGGAGACCGTCCGT
>JAUVVT010000054.1 GCA_030604505.1 bacterium
CCTTATTAAACAAAGAACCGCTTTTTTTTGATTCTTTATCATTATTAAATTTCTCAATTTGGAATGAAAAATTAAACTTCTGTGAGACTGCACTAATTTGCATATTATCCTCCTTGATATCTGTTTCTAAAATGAAATGTTTTCTTTTAAAATCCAAAAGAAGGCGTATTACAGGTAATATAATAATCGGAAAATCTTTAAAATTACTTTAATTTTTAGGACATTTGTCAAATTTATTAGTAAGTTTCTTTTCAGCCATGGCGATACGCCCTTGGCAGAGGCAACTTTTTTTTTGGTAAAAAAGCATGTTTTAATTCAAATTAAACTTGACTTAATTTTATTTAAAATTTATATTATAAGATACATAAATTCACTAATTTAGTCTTTTAGAAAAAAAATAATTGAGGTGATTATGGAAAAAAAGATACTTTTTTTAAACAGAGACATTACAATGATAAAACCTACCTCTGGAAATGTTTTTCCTAAGAGCACCGATGACTGGGAACTTCAGACAAACTTAAAAGAAATAATTGAAAGAATGCTTGATGATGACTTCTACGTGGCAATTACTACAAACCAACCCGGCATCTCAAAAGGAACTACCACAAAAGAAATACAGGAAGAGATATGCAAAAAAATTATTAGCTCATTTGATGAGAAACATCAGCAGAGATTTTACTATTATATTGGAGATAATCCTGATAATTCAAAACCGAATAAAATTGTATTGGAAAACATAACAAAAGATGAAAAAATTAATCTATGGGATTCTATAGTAGTCGGAGATACAAAAACAGATGAGATATTTGCAAAAAATATAAATATGTCGTTTAAAATTGCCGATAAATTCTTCAGGCAGCCTCAACATTTAACAGTAATGGTTGGATTCCCTACATGCGGAAAAACATTCCACTGCAAAGAGTATCATCCGTTCAATGTGAGAGTTTGTCTGGATGATATTATTACTTCGATTAATGAAGAATATAGAATAGAATGGAAAAACATTTATTATGATACAGAAGAAAAACTAATAACAGATGCACTTTCCAGTAAACTAAATATTGTAATAGATAGAACCAATGTCGATAAAAAGAGAAGAAAAAGGTTCATAGACTTAATAAATAAATATAAAAAACAAAAAGAAGAGCATACCAATAAACCGGAAAATATAAAGATTATCTGTAAGTATTTTAAGATACCATTTGAAAAGTGTGTGGAAAACTATAAAATCTGTAAAAAAGTTTGTGAAAACAAACTCTGGGAAGTGGATGAAATTTTTGAGAGGATGGAGTCGGAATTTGAAGAACCGACAATTGATGAAGGATTCGATGAAATTATTACTATTCTTCCTGAAGACTTGATTTAAACTCCTTTTTTAAAAATTAACCCATCTGCCAAATATATATCTGCTTATGGCGGAAAAAAACTTTAACCGAAACTCCTCATCGTATAGGAAAAATTTAACAGCAGGTTTTTTTTCCGATGCCGCATAATTGCCTTTCTTTTTCAAAGAAAGCAGTATAAAAATATAGGAGATTTAAAAATGAGAAAGAGAACACTAATTATCTTAACATCAATTTTGATATACGTTTTATTTTTTAATTTTAATACTTTGTTTGCACAAGGCAATACTGATAAATGGAAAGTGCTCGAATTTCCTTACACAAAAATGATGGATGACCATGTTATCAGACTTACTGATGAATTCAATATAATAATCAAAAAACTTCCAAAGAACATATATGAATTTGAATCGTACAAAGACAGAGTAATAAAAAATCTCTGGAAATGTTTCGGTTGGAAACCCAATAAAAAAACAAACCTCCATGCAAGAATCACCGGCAAAACCGATATGGGGGACTATATTATGGAAAAACTCCTTTTCGAGAGTATGCCCGGAATCTATGTTACTGCGAATGTTTTTGTTCCCAAAAACATCACTTTTCCTGTTCCTGCAATTCTCTGCCCTCACGGACACTGGGAAAATGGCCGTTATCAACAGCAGGTTCAGTCGCGTGGAATTGGACTTGCAAAGCTCGGATATATTGCATTGATGCTTGATGATTACGGATTTGGCGAAAGAAAATACACAGGGCATAGAAATACTTACTTCCTGTTTCCGACCGGCATCACGCTCGAAGGTCTTCAAATCTGGGATAATATGAGAGCTGTAGATTATCTTCTTACAAGAGACGATGTCGATCCTGAAAAAATCGGCATAACGGGTGCATCAGGCGGTGGCAATCAAACAATGTACACAGGCGCACTCGATCCAAGAATAAAAGTAGTAATCCCTACTGCATCGATAGTAACACTAAAGGGCCTGTATTTCAGGGGGATTGGATGCGTTTGCGAAACAACTCCAAATCTGCTTCGATATGCTGACCTGTGGGATGTTACAGTCGTAACCGCTCCAAAACCACTGCTTTTCAATAATACCGTTTTAGACCCCATCTTCCCCATTTCAACCGCAAGAGAAGCATTTTACTTAACAAAAAATATATACAAAGCAATAGGAGAAGAAGAAAAGGTCGCAAAGGTTGAGACATTTGCAAAACATGACTACAACAAATCCCAACGTGAAGCAACTTACGGCTGGTTTGACCACTGGTTTAAAAACAAAGCCGGTTTCCATACCGAAGAACCGGAATTCAGCACTCTGCCCATAGATGCTGATGCTTTTAAGGTTTTATCAGGAGGTATAAAGTTAGAATCTCCTGAAACCCTTTTATCTCTGAACTACAAAATCGCAAAAAGTATTCCACCCAAAAAAGATATAGCAAATAAACTTCAATGGGAAAAACATAGAACCACCTTAAAGAACAAACTAATCGATGAAATATTCGGCGGTTTTCCTCTCGAAAAACCGTTTAAAGCAAAAATAACAAGAAAGGTTGAAGACAGCGACTTTAGATTTGAAAAAATCCTGTACCGAAGCGAGCATGATATATATATACCGTCACTACTCCTATTGCCAAAATCAAACCACTCCAAAAAACCTGTTGTTATATATCTTCATAATCTTGGTAAGGAAGAAGCGCTACAGGAAAAGATGATAATGCAGTTTATCGGGGATGGATGGGCGGTTTTGCTTCCCGATTTGCGGGGAACAGGCGAAACCTCACCTGACCCGGAAAATCATCAAAGAGGGGAATCTATTACCGTCAGAAACTCAATCATTACAGGAAGACACATTCTTGGTGAACGTGTTTATGACATTATTATGGCTGCCGATTTTATGAAAGTTCACCCCGAAATCGACAAGAACAAAGTATATGTTTACGGGAGAGGTGCCGAAGGATTAATGGCATTGACCGCAGGTGCGCTTTCGGATAAAATAAACGGTGTCGTGGCAGAAAATATACTGAATTCGTATATATCCAAAAATGAATTCAAACAACCATACATTATATTCGTTCCGAACATCCTCAAGCTTGCCGATATACAGGACATCGCATCACTCCATTCAGGTAAGAAGCTTATGATAATCAATGCAGTTAATCCCACAAATGAAACACTTACTCAAAATGAAATCAATTCATCCTTCAGCAGAACATCTAAAATATACAAACTCCTGAATGCAGAAGATAATCTTAAACTGATAAATCTCCCGGAACATAACATCTTCAATGAAATAAAGGATTTTCTCAATTAAATTATTAAACTTTTATAAAAAAATGAAAGTTAACTAAATATTTATATGTTAATAAAATTAACGTGGTTCAATTTTTTTAAACAGAAATAAAACCGCGCGAGAGGAAGGGGCATCAAATTTATAAACCCCGCTTGCTTTGGAAGTCAATAGCTTTTCTTCTTTTTCTATTGCATCAAAATACTTTACTTCCCATGTGCCCGGTGGGAGGTTTGTCCTTATCCCGGGATATGACTCATCTGTACCAAGAACATATTCATGATTTCTCCACTGCATTGTCCTGAATCCGCTGCTTGTATTTTCAAAGATACTCTGAGATATAGGTACGGGTTTATGTTTCCAGAATGTGATGTTAGAGTCGAGTTTTTTTAGAAGCCCTAAAAGATTATAAGCAGCAGTGTGTTCTGAAGCTTTAAAACTACCCCAAGAGTAGTGACCCTTCTTATTTGAGGGGCGTTTGAATCCAGTTGTACCGTAGCCCCCTCCCAGGAATGCGCCGAGGTGTGATTCTATAACATCCTCTTCACTCCATCCGTCTCCATCGCCCTCATACGCAAGTTCGTCATTAATAACAGGTTTGTTTTCTCCACCAAGTAAATGACTCCGGTTAATAGAATCAGACGACTCGGATAAGTCTTTAAGCTTATGTTGTATAATGACGTGTTCGTTCCAGGATGGTTTAGTATTAAACTCCGTGTACCATTTATCAGGATACCCATGAACGCTGAGCGGCGTGGCGTAGGGTAAAAATTTTCTAATAATTTTGCCAAATTTTGTTATCTGTGATGCTGAATATAACTTCGCTTTTTGATTTTCCCATTTATTTGATACCCATTTAGCAGAGCGTCTTTTATTCCATTCGTTTGACAGGCATATCCATACATTAGGATAGCTGCCATATCGTGCAGCAATATATTTAAGAAACGGCGTTGGATCACCGCCGTTTTCAGATGCATGCAAGATTGAGCGGGAATCCTCAGTATCAGGACCGTTTAAAATTAAATCAGCTATCATATCCAGCTCATAAGCAGTCTGAACTGCCGTGTCAATACGTTCATGAAACCATTTCGGATTGGGACGAAAAGAATAGTTGCCATCATCTGTGGGTTCGCCGAAATTATTGAAAAAGGGTTTTTCTACTGGGTGTGGATAACGGTCACCATGAATACTGAAACGCAGCTTATTAAAATATTTTGCTCCTGCGGTAATATCAAAGATAATGCCGCTGTCACTGGAACCTGTATCCTTATATTCCGATACAAAAGAATAATGGGTATTGCCATAAATATATTGATGAGAACCATCGGAACGTTTGTACCATCTGTTTCCCGGGCTTGCAGTATCAACTACCCAAAATCCCTTATGAGACGAAGTCACAGCGGTTATATAATCACCTTCCTTCTGGTCTGATAATTCCATGAGATTTGAGTAAACTTCCGTAATGTTCCATTTCCCGGGTGCTGTCGGACAGAACCTTACTTTAAAAACGCTTCCTGCAGCACCGCCGGAACCATCGCCATCCCAAAAACCGTGGATTTTATATGCAGTTTTTCCGCTTTCATGCTGAAAACGAACCCAAAAATCGACATCTTTAACAGGTGTATCAGTTTGGTCATAAGTTTTCCCTGTAAAAGATATTTCAATTACGGAATATACTTCTCCCCTGCCTATCTCGGTATAATAGGGACCCGCACACCCTGAGAGCACACAAAACACTCCGAGAAGCATTATTAATATTTTTTTCATAATTAAATCCTTGTCTAAAATGGAAAACGATCTTTAGATTTATTTCTTTTATTCATAAAAATATAATTAATAAACCCGTTATTTCAAAATTGTTTCAGAAATTAAAACAATTTTGTTTATTGTATCGGTTATATTATGATTATAAATCTCTTTTTTATTAAATTCTTGACATTATATTTTTTTATTATATTATTTATTAATAAATGAAAAACATAAGGGAGTTTAAAAAAAAGGATTTAACTAATTTTTTTAAAAAAATCGAACTCCCTACTCTTTTCCATTTGAAGTGCTCGGAGTATGGATATGCAGGAAATTTCGCAGAAAAGAACCTTGTCGCCAATCATTCGCTCCTCAGTATTCTTTGTTTTATTTTATTCATATATTTGGCTCCGTATTGACCCGAGTCTTATCTATCATGGGCACGGAATGGTCTCTTTCCCGATCTTTTTGCCGGGGACTGAATTCCTAAAAGGATTTTTATCATATCCGGGAGGATTAATAGAATATTTCTCTGCTTTCTTATCACAATTTTATTATTACCCCTATCTCGGTTCTTTAATTATTACAATTGTTGCTGCACTTATTTCTATATTAACTGGCAGATTTATTACAGGCTTTGGTAATACTCGTTTTAGGGCTTTGATATTTGTTCCGGCTTTGGTCATATTGATAGTGTATAGTCAATACTTACACTGTCTGGCAGCTGCCTTGGGAATATTGGTTTCGTTACTTTTTCTCTGGATATACATTTTAACGGCAAACAGAAAAATAATTGACAGATTGATCGTATTTACAGTTCTTTCAATTCTTTTATATTATGCTGCAGGAGGGATTTTTCTCCTTTTTGCTTTTCTGTGCGGAATTTTCGAACTCCTTGTAAAACGCAGGCATCTGTTCGGTTTATTAAATATTTTTTGGGGACTGTTTATTCCCTATGTTATCGGCATACATGTTTTCGTGGTCAATATTACTAATGCATATACACGGCTTTTTCCATTCCATTCCGAAAGTTATTCAAATGCTTCTACAGTTGTCTGGGGACTTTACATTTTCTTTCCTCTTCTGTCTGTTTATATACCTATTGTAAAACTACCAAACCGCAGGTCTAATAAATTAAAGGGCAAATCATACAATATCCGGCAGGGAAAAAATAATTTTAATAAAAACAAATTAACATTCTTATATGAATCAATAGTACTTTTGGCTGTAGTTTCGGTTGCTGTGTTTTTTTCATTCGACATAACGAAAAAGGGAACACTCAAGATAAATTACTTTTCCTATACAGGAAAATGGGATCAGATTCTGAAAGAAGCCCGAAACATTCCCATTGAAAAATACAATCTTCTGATAAACCATGATGTAAATAAGGCTCTTTATCACATCGGCCGCCTTCCATACGATATGTTTTCTTATCCCCAGAAACTGCATGCATTGGTTTCTCTTGGCTTTTTAACTTTGGATAAAGCTTTCTCGCTTGCCGACCTGCCCCGGCTCAGCGATACTTTTATTAAGCTCGGACTTGTAAATAATGCTGAGCATACTGCAAATGAGACAATGGAATTGATCGGCGAATATCCTGCGATTCTCCAACAACTTTTCTTTATAAACATTGTCAAGGGAAATGTCCAGGCGGCAAGAGTATATCTGAACGCACTGAGCAAGGATATTATTTTCGGTAAATGGGCAAAAGGCTATCTGCGCAAACTCGATGAAGATCCTTTGTTGTCAGAAGATAAAACTGTTCATAATCTGCGTTCTGTAATGGCTGATACTGACCATGTCGGGTCATTTACGGTTGAAGGAATATTACATGGTCTTATTCATAATACCCGGAACCGAATGGCGTTTGAATACCTGATGGCTTACTATCTTCTGAATTATCAGATCGAAAAGGTTTTTCAGAACATTCATCTTCTGGATGATTATGACTATCCCGATATCCCCCGTTACTACGAAGAAGCTATTCTTATTCATATAAATATAAATAAAGAAAAAGCTACCCTGAAGGATAGAAAAATAAGCAGGGAGACTCTTCAGCGTTTTCATGGCTTTTTTAATATTTTAAAACGATATAACTGGAATAAAAATTTGGCGCTCAATGCGCTTGCGGCAGAGTTTGGTGACAGTTACTTTTTTTATTATACGTATAGATTCTCAGGAGCGAAAAGATGAAAAAAAAGTATACATACTTTGTAATGTTTTTTTTAGTTCTGTTATTACTTGCTGCATTGTATTATACGCAAAGCAGAGAAGCTGTTGTTATCGAAAGTTACACCGAGGTAAACCGTCTTCCAAGTATTCGTCCTGATTATTCCGGTACCGTTATTCCTCCGAACATAGCTCCTTTAAATTTTGTAATAGCTGAACCAGGGATACATTATTATGTAAAAATATACTCTAAAAACAGCGGGAATATCGAGATTACATCAAAAACACAAAAAATCTCTATCCCGTTCGGTTCCTGGAAGAAATTACTGAAAGGCAATCCCGGTCGGGAGTTTTACTTTGATGTCCATGTGATGGATGCAGACGGGTCATGGAAAAAATACCAAACAATTAAAAACACGATAGCAAAAGATGATATTGACGGATACCTGGTATATCGGCTTCTCAGGGTTCAATATAATTTCTCAAAAAACCTGAGTATTTACCAAAGAAATATTCAGGATTATGACGTAACAACAGTATTGAACAACCGATCATTTGAAGATGGATGCCTTAACTGCCATACATTTCTTAATAATGATCCCGACAATATGTTCATACACATCAGAGGTACGCCCGGGGGCAGTCGAATGCTGCTTATC
>JAUVVT010000396.1 GCA_030604505.1 bacterium
AAAGAATAATTAAGGAGATGAAGATGAAGATTGGCATAATTTCCGATAGCCATGACCATCGAAAGAAAATAATTAAGGCGGTTGAATGTTTTAATGATGAAAATGTCGATATAGTAATCCATGCCGGAGATTTTGTTTCCCCTTTTACAGAACGGGAATTTAAAAAGTTAAAAGCCAAAATGAAAGCTGTATTCGGTAATAATGACGGTGAAAAATTTGGTCTGCAAAAGATTTTCGATATACATCAAGCTCCATTGAAATTGTCCCTGGATGGTAAAAAATTTGTCGTACTGCACGAACCATTTAATCTTGATGCCTTAAAAGAGAGTAAACTTTATGATGTTATAATTTACGGACACCTTCATATTCCACAAATTGAAAAGGATAATACATTGGTTATAAATCCTGGAGAAACATGCTGTTGGATTACAGGTAAGGCATCAATTATAATACTTGATACAGAAAATATGGATGTCAGACTCATTGAGGTCTAAAATCTTTCTGCTCAATGGATGCAGTTGTAATATATTAATTTATTTCAAATTATGCAACTCTATAAGGACAGACAATTACCTTTCCTTATTTAATTTCTTATTCTTTTAACCTCACTGGTGTCCGGTTAAAATACAATGCAATAAAAATTATGTAATACCACAATGTCATTCCCGTGAAAACGGGAATCCATAACTTCAATAATCACACCAAGTTTAAAAAATACTGGATTCCTGCTGGAGTTTATCCCATACTTGATACGGGGCAGGAATGACATGTCCAATATTTTAATTATTTAAGTTCAAATCAATTATAAGAGAAAATATAAGTAAAATATTATATTTCAATATGATATAAAATCTAAAATTAATCGGACACTACTGTTTTAACCTATCATCAAACTTATTAGATTAAATTCCAGAAAAAAACCATTTATAAAAAAATGGAAAAAATGGAATATTTTTTAAAATATTGTAGTATAATATAATAGAAGGGGATATAAAAAGTTTCCTAATCGAAGGAGAAGAAAGATGAAAAAATCAAATAAATCGATTTTTAAAATTTTAATTATTCTTTCTTTAACGATTTTTATCTCCGGATGTTATACGATTGTACATCCTCCATTTACGGTTAAAGAGAAGGTTACAAAGGTAATTATAAAAGAGAAAGATACCGAAGAGAATATTGAGTATGAAGAAAATAATATTGATGAGGAAATTATAGAAGAAACACATATTTATTATCATTACTATGAACCGTTTTATGACTGGGACTATTACAGCCGCTGGCATCCACTCTGGCATAGGCACTATAATGGATTTTATCCGGATTTCGCTATTGTATTGAATTTTCATTCACATAGATTTCCCTGGATTCACGGATTTTATTTTTATGAGCCCTGGTACTATCCTGATATATTTATGAGTTCCCAGTTATATTTTGGCTGTTGGAATTATTATCCGAGATATATAGGGTATGCTCACTACCCATATTACGACTACGGTCGTTATTACAGATATTATCGGGATTATGACAGAATAAGTAAACCTTATAAGAAGAGAGATTTCGGGAGGCGGCAGAATTACAGGGTATCAACAGCTAATAATAACAGGATTCAAAGGACTGACGAGAGTATTCAAAAGACCGGCGAAAATAACTCAAATAGAAAGACTGCCGATTCTTACAAGGGCAGGCGTACAAGGCGGGATGAATACACCGGGACTAAAAGTGTTAAGAAACCGGCAAATTCGAATAAGCAGACCGCAGAAAGAAGGACCAAAAGGACTGAAAATATAAGAAAATCGACTAATTCTGATAAAAAGAGTTCGGCGTCAAGAACAAAGAGGACTGAAAATATAAAAAAACCCACAAGGGCTAAGCCGAGAAGCTCGGTATCTACGCGGAGCAGCAGTTCCAGGAAAAGAGTTATAAGAAGCAGTTCAGGAAGAGGCAGCTCAAGGTCCCCAAGCGTCTCTACAAGAAGCGGTTCCAGCAGAAGTGGCTCAAAACCTTCGGGAAGTTCTACAAAAGGTAATAGAAGAGAAAAAAGATGATAACGCTTATGTATGATTATATATAAAAAAACACCCCCTTTTGAAGTCAAAAGGGGTGTTTTTTTATTGTATAAGGTTTCCGAGAATTTATTCTTTAAATTTTATAAAATCTAAATATCATCCCATCATATCGATGAACCGCCGCTGAGAAGTCTTACTAATCTGCTCTGACATACTTACTCTTCTTGCATAAGCACCCACATCTTGTGGGTTCAATTTTAGTTCTTGTGCCTTCATTTGCGCTATTTCTTTCTTGGAGGTAATATTTGTTCTGCTTACAGCTCTTTTAAAATATGTCATTGTAAAATTTAAGACATCTGAAGGCGGAACTTTACCTGCTGGTAACGGCATTTCTCCTCCTTGATACTTTTTATATACAATATAATAAAATACCTTATATTTGCAATCTAAATCTTATATCGGCAGTAATTCTTAAAAGTTGAAGATTTTTATTGTTATTCACTGATTACACGGACTACATAGATAATAACATTTTCATCATTCATTTTTGATAAATCTGCCAAACCTGTGAATATTAAAATAGAGGATAAATGTATTGAAATTGTGTTAGGTTTTTCTTATATTTAATTAAAATACACAGATACAATGGAAATTTCAAATACATTATTATCAAAACTTAAAACTTCCAGAAACGTAGTAGCAGTATGTGGAGCTGGGATTTCTCGTGAAAGCGGTGTTCCGACATTCAGAGGTGAGGATGGTCTTTGGAAGAAATTTAGACCCGAAGAGCTTGCTAATTTTGATGCATTTATCAGTAATCCCGAGCTCGTCTGGGAATGGTATAATTTCAGAAAAAAATTAATTTCTTCAGTTGAGCCAAATCCCGGACATTATTCCCTATTTGAAATGGAAGGTTTGTTTGAGAATTTCTTCATCATTACACAAAACGTGGATAACTTACACCGGAGGACAGGAAATAAAAATGTAATTGAAATTCATGGGAACATAATGAGGAGTAAATGTATTAAATGTAATAAGTACTATGATGATTTATCTTTCGATGAAAAT
>JAUVVT010000385.1 GCA_030604505.1 bacterium
AGTAATTCAAAAATTATCAGATGCTAATCCTGCATATCATCGAAACTGCGAACATCAGTTCTGGCAGGAAGGCTACTGTCCCAAACAGATCATGAGTTTGGATATATTCCAGCAGAAGATTGATTATATTCATTTGAATCCGGTTCGAAAAGGATACGTCGGTTCACCTGAGGAATGGAAATGGTCCAGTGCAAAGAATTTTGCCGGGCTTGATAGTGTACTTGAGATTGACCCGATTGAGGATTAATCGATCAGGAAACAGCGCCGTTCCGCAGCACAGCCACGGAACGAGAGCTGCGAGACAATCTGGATACGGGGTTGTACTCCGTACCTCTGGCTACGGGGCTCCTGCTCCGTAGCCGATAGCCTCGTATCTCTGTTGAGAGTGCGTTCCCGAGTACAGCCCGGGAACGAGAATTAACGAGAGCAGAGATGCGAACCATCCTAGCCGCGGAGTTCCTCACCTGAAGGTCGGGCAGACTTGCAAAGGAGGGTCTCAGAGAGAATCCTCTGGATGAACGAGAGTAGGTCAAACCTACCATTTCTTGACATTACACCTTAATGCTGGTAAATTCAACCCGCTTTTTTGGTAAAATATTATGCTAATAAATTTCGGAATAATCATTATCTTTTTTATTACAAGCATCTTACTGCTTACAGGGTTATTTTATCTTCAGAAACACCTCGACCTAAAACGAAAAATTCCAGTTAATAATGGTTACAAAACAGATAAAATCTCAAGCCTGAAACTCGATATACGCTTTTATTTTCTAGCTCTTTTATTCGTTATTTTCAGCACTGCAATAGTAATACTATTTCCTATTACATTGATATTAAAGAAATTTGGCTTTTCCGGTTTCTTTGGAATATTTGTTTTTATAAGTATCATCACAATTGGGTTTGGATATTTGTGGAGTATTGGCGACCTAAACTGGCGCAAGATGATTTTAAGCTATCATAAAAATTTGACTCAAAAAATAGATAATGACTTAACGTGAACTCACCTCAAAATAAAATAAAAGATAATTCTATAACAAAATACAATTATAACTTTCATTACACTAACCCGGATGAATCTCTGCCCCTTGCAGTCTATATGGATGGTGAAACAATTATAAAAGTAGAACCACAGATGGATAGTCTTCGTCAGGAAATTAAAAAAATTGTACCAAATCTCAACAATCAACAAAAAAACCCTTTTTCTGAGGATTATGATAATTCCTACTTATTAAATGTTAACTATGTTTATGTTCTGGCTCTTGAAAAATTACTAAAAATTGAAGTTCCTGAATACAACAAATATATTCGTATAATAATTGTTGAATTAAATCGAATTGCAAGTCATCTCTACTGCTTTGAAACATTAGGATTGAACATTGGAGCAGCAAATCTAATAAAAAATACTCTTCGAGACCGAAAAATAATATTAAATGTTTTAAACACTGTTTATGAGATAAATTCTTTTGGGGACTATTTTCAAATCGGAGGAATTGCTAAAGATGTCCCGGTTGGCTTTTTAGAAAATATTTACAAATTTATAGATTATTTTCACCCACGAATTTGCAATTACAAAAAAACTTTACAAAAAAACAAACTTCTTATTGATCGAACTGCAAATATTGGCATTCTTTTTCCTGACACTGCTAATTACTATGGAATTACTGGACCTAACCTGAGAGCCTCAGGTATAAAACAGGATATAAGAAAAGACAAATCATATTCTTTGTACAATGAATTAGAATTTGATATCCCTGTCGGGAAAGGATTAATGGGCACTACTGGAGACTCATGGGACCGATTTTGGGTTAGATGTCAAGAGATGAACGAAAGCGTTAAGATAATCAGCCAGCTACTTGATAAAATCCCAGTGAAAGCAATAAACAATAAAGTACAGAAAGTATTAGAACCTCTTGACATTGAATTAAATTTCCAAACAGAAAATCCCACGGGAAAATTTAATTTTGATATAACAACAGATATTCCCGATAAGTCATTTCAATTAAAAATGTGTTGCCCTTCTTTTTTAAGCCTTTTCGCTATTGATGAAATAGTAAGTGAACATTTAATATCAGATTTACCTATTACCTTGAGCAGCTTAGATATAAGGATTAAAGAATTGAATAAACATGATTGAGATCATTCTAAAAAATCTCCATAATATATTCCTGTTAAGTATATCACCCAAATTCATGATTGAAACTATATCAATACTCTTTTTTGCAATATACGCTTTTATTATAATTTTTATAATTGCAACACTTGCAGCTTCTTTTAATAGAAGATTGCTTTCTCATTCGCCAAACCAAATCAATAAAACAGGCATCAATATACAAGGAATAATTCGACTAATTACTAACTTCATACAGACTTTAACAAAAAAAAATATTCCAGAATCAGTACCATATAAAAAATATTTTACTTTTATCCTGTTTATTATTTTCTCATCTATATTTTCTATCTTTGCTATTATACCTTTCAGCAATAATATCTGTGCCATCAAATTGGATACAGGGCTTCTTTTTATATTAGCAGTTTTATCAACCAATATTATCGGAATTATCATCTTAGGTCTAATATCAACTGATACAATAAATCTTTATAACTCGATAAAATCTATTGTTCAATTAATGACTTGCCAAATCACATTGACTATTACAATGTTAATTATTGTTATTATCTCTGGCAGTTTAGACTTTCAGGAGATAATAAATAATCAAACAGGATATTACTTTAGGTTTTTACCTAAATGGTCCTTGTTTCACTCACCTTTTACCTTTGCAGGATTTTTAATTTATTTTGTTTCAACTGTTGTAATAATGCGGATTCTAAATGCTGGTTCTGCACCTTTTAAAGAAAATATTTTACAAAATTTTAACTCTGAACTTACAATTTTCCAGCAGAAAATCTTTCATGTAACAAAATACACAGTAATACTTATACTATTACTTCTCAATGTAATAACTTATTTAGGTGGATGGTTATCTCCATTTGATGGAATAAATCTAATGACAGGATCTTTATGGGAATTTTTTTGGATGCTCTTTAAAACTGCATTATTATTTTCCCTTGTAATTTGGATAAATTCCTCAGTCCCAAATTTATCTGTTGGACAAATTTTTAGAATTAATTATAAATTATTATTCCCAATGGCTTTGATTTCG
>JAUVVT010000248.1 GCA_030604505.1 bacterium
ATTTTCTTTAAATTAAAATTTCTCAATTGAGTCTTGATTTTTTCTTTAAAAAGCAATACTTTTACATAAAAAGTGAAAGATTAAACCGATAGAAATTTTCACTTTATTATATTATCAGATAATTTTAATCTATAACAAATATAGGAGTTTCAAAAATGAGTTTAAATAGAAGAAAATTTATTAAACTTTCAACTTCAGGTTTATTCGGTTTATCTGCTCTTAATCTTGATTTTTTACAGGATGAAATAGAATCTCAAGAATTTTCAATAGCCGAGTGTACTTTTAACAATCATGAATCTGGTTATAGTTGAGCAGAATCAATTTTCCTGAGTTCAGTGAAATATCTTAAAAAACCAGAAGAGTTAGTAAGTATTTCTACAGGCTTCGGAGGAGGTGTAGGAATGAAAGACCTTTGTGGTTATTATACTGGTGGTGTGATGGGTATCGGGTTATTTTGCGGTCGGGTAAAAGCCGAAGATAGAAAAGCCAGAAACAAATGTTCAAGACTGACAAGAGAATACACAAAGTGGTGGAAAGAAAATTTTCTATTACATTGTCGTGATATAAGAACTGAAGGAACTACAAGGAAAGTTTGTGATAATGTGGGGGGAAAGGCTTCTGAATTCATTCAAAGACTATTTGAGAGGGAAGGGTAAGTCGGAAATAATAAATATAAAAATATAATAGTGTTAATATTTTGTTATATTTATATTTATGAAAATGTGATAAAATATATAATTCTATAGTGTATTTGGAAATTATAATAAGATTAATTGACCAGCAATTAAATCAATAAATTGAATATTTTCCATCGCTAATATTTTTGATGTTTTTTACATTGTTCTGTATATATTGGTGTTCAATTGAACGCCACAACAGTTTAAAGTTTAGATTCTATAAATATTGATTTAAATGAACCGTTTCCTCATTTTGTCAATTGATACTGATTTAACCTGTTCAGGTTTCACTTTTCATTCGGCTTGTAATGAAACTTCTCACCCCAGGTCATAAGCAGAAGTGGATAGGTTGACTGGCGCATTCGGCGGTAGGTCAGCCAGTTCGGCTCGCGATGGTCGATGGTGTGTCCCATTTCGTTCTCATGGCCGGTGCTTATCAGTTCTGGATCGAATCCCCGTGCCAACCTAACGATATCTGTCGTCCAGCAGTTGGGCATGAGAACATCAACTTGATGATGCTCACCAACCTCATCGATCCAGGCGAAGTCGCCGTCGTTTGACTGGTCGCCAGTCTGAGAGAACGACATTCCTTCCGGTGTGAAGACCAGCGTCACATTGTTCTGGACATTGCTTCCCTGATGACCGGGGTAAATAACAACCTTGAGTTCACGTTTCCCGTTCTGAATCGGCAGCGACTGGAGTGTATGGGCTTCGCGCTTAAGGTGTGTGATTTGGCTGTGGAATGGTTTGCCGTCCCAGACTTCGGGGGGCGCAATAACCGGCTTGCCATGTTTGAGGAAAGACTGGACAACCCATTCATCGGCGTGGTCGCCGTGTCGGTGACTGATGAAGAGTACGTCGCACTGACGGGCGATACCGTCCAAGACTTCGTTGGCGACCCCGAAGCCCTTGACACGCATCAAATTCCCCCGCACCAGGTCAAATCCAATTGTTACCGTCGCTGTACGCACAACCCATCCATGATTATAGAGTTTCCAAATCATCGCACCTTCATTCACGCTGGTGTTCTCAATTTCGTCCAGCGCGCCCTTTAAACGATTGTGTAAGAACTCCTGAACCGGCGGACGCCGGGGAGCATCAACATCGTGCAGTATCCCATCGAGCATCAGAAGTGCCATGCGCCGCTCAATCGGCTCAGGCAGTTGGGGCGGAAAGCGGTCCAGTACCTCGTTAGTCAGTTCGAGAATAACTCGTGCCTGCTGATTAAGAAAACCATCTATATCCCCCCACCAATCCATGCGCTCGGTGAGTTGGGATTCAATTGTCTGCGGGGTCTGGTTGTTGCTCTGGATACCAGATTGAGCAGAAAGTGTACCTGTTATGAATAATGAAAGAATGAGCAGTAAACAAACTTGTATTATACGACTGAATAATTTTTGAAAATTCATTACTTCCACCTATGATTATTATTTATAAATTTCATAAGTTTAATATTTATAAATTTAAATATCAAGAAAATTCCTTCTATAAACTTAAAATAATATAACCTAAAAGTCTATATCAAATTAAATATAAATATATTTTTATGAAATTAATTTTTAACCAAAAATATCTACAGAGAAATCAGGACAGATTTTAAAACCTCAATCGCCTTTAGATATTCTTTAATTGAGATGTTTTCGGAGGGTGTGTGGTCGAGTGAGGATTCGCCGGGTCCGTATGCTATTATCGGACAGTTCCATTTTTCTGCTACGACATTCATATCCGATGTTCCTGTTTTTAACTTAAAGACAGGTTCACTGTCGTGCTTTCTTATAGATTTGATGAAAGAGCGGATGAGTTTGTTGTTTTTGCTACTCCTTACAGGAGGTCTATAATCGATAAATTTGACTTCACCTTCACCTTTATTTGAAGTTATCCAATCTTTAAATCTCTCTACATCAAAGTCAACGGGCGTTCTGACATTTAATTCAGCAACTACACCCTGAGTATAGTCGTCATTTAAGGAATTAATTGAAATTAATGAAGGTATAAGGGCATCAAAAATCTTTTTACCCTTTGAATAATTTGTACAGAAATGTTCGATTTTATTCCAGAAATATATACCATTTTCTACTGCTGTTAAATCCTTTCCTGAATAGTGCATTATTTCCTTTTTCAGGCTATACTCAACCTCCAGGCTTCCTTTATATCCGAGTGTTATACCGCTGGTTCCGCTTGGCTCTCCAATTACGGCGTAATCGGGTGAATACTTGTCAACAATATATCTTGCACCCTTCGAGCGTTCTTCTTCCTGAACAGTTCCAATAATCGTAACAGATTTGTTTAATATATCCTTGATTTCGTTTACAGCACACACAAAAACAGCAAAAGGAGCTTTTGCATCAACTGAACCCCTGCCATATATCTTTCCATCTATTTCTTTTATATCTATGAATCCTTTAACAGTATCTATATGTCCTAACAAGATAATATCAGGTTTTCCAGAGCCAATTTTAGCGATAACATTTCCAACCTCATCACAATAAGTGTTAAATCCCAGCGAATTCAACTTTTCACATAGATAATTGGAAATTTCCTTTTCTTCTCCGGATGGGCTGTATATATTTAGTAAGTCCTTCAAAAATGAGACATTATCCATCTTCTTTCAATACCTTTTCTACTTTTTCAACTACCTCGTCAATCTGGTCTTTTTTTATAACTAATGGAGGCATTAAGCGTAAAACGGTTGGACCTGCGGGATTTGCCAAGATTTTATGATTTAGCAACTTTCTAACATACTCAAAAGACCTTTTTTTGAGTTCTATCCCTATTAAAAGCCCAAGCCCTCTGACCTCTCTGATAAGTTTTGAATTTATTTCTTTTAGTCTTTGGATAAAATATTTACCAAGTTCATCTGCCTTTTCAGGAAGATTGAAATCTTCAATATACTTAATAGCGGCAAGGGCGGCTGCACAGACAAGTGGATTTCCACCGAATGTTGAACCATGAGCACCTCTGGGAATCTCGCCTATTTTTTCGCCGAAACAAACAACTCCCATAGGAATACCACCCGCTATTGATTTGGCAATGCATAAAATATCGGGATAAACATTATGATGTTGATACGCAAACATCTTCCCGGTTCTGCCGAATCCGGTCTGGATTTCATCAAATATTAAAATTAATCCCTTTTCATCGCAAATCTTGCGCAGGCTTAAGAAATAGTCTTTATTGCCAATATGAATACCTCCCTCTCCCTGAACTATCTCAACTATAACTCCTGCAGTTTTTTCATTTATCTTTTCGGCTATTGCTTCAATGTTATTATAAGGAACATGATAAAAACCGGGCACCAAAGGCATAAAAGGTTTTCGGAATTTTTCAGCCCATGTTGCGCTCAAAGCACCAAAAGTTCTCCCATGAAAACTCCTGTTCGCAGCGATAAATTCTGTTTTCCCGGTTGCAAGTCTTACAAACTTCAATGCCCCTTCATCAGCCTCTGTCCCGGAATTGCAGAAAAAAAATCTATTTATATTTTCAGGAGTAATATCGTCAAGTTTTTTCATTAACTCCGCACGTTTATCATTATAAAACACCGAAGGACAGGTAATTAATTTATTTGCCTGTTCATTAATAGCCTTTATTACATACGGATTAGCATGTCCTATGTTTGCAACACCAAACCCAGCCACGCAGTCAATGTATCTTTCACCATTCTCATCCCAAACTATCGCACCCTCTCCCCTGACAATCGCAATATCCCTCATCGAATAACATCCAGGTGAGTATCTGTTTTCAATTTCAATTATTCTTGACATTTTTTTCCTTTTATAAAATCTCTACTTTCTTTTAAAAAAGAAAGAAGCAAAGAAAATTTTAACTTATTCTA
>JAUVVT010000296.1 GCA_030604505.1 bacterium
ATCCGCAGTTCAGACATCTTGCTGCCTCGGGAACGGCTTCTTCTTCAGTTAAGGTTCTGCTGTAAAGCTCGAAATTCTTGCTTCGGTTATCGGGACTTTCAGTGTAAATCTTTACGCTGGATATTCGTTCTTTACTTCCATTTCTCTGAAGAACACCGTTTTTATCAACCTTGTTCAGCTGTTTCATTGTTTCAAGGACTGCATTATCCCCTGATAGATATTTATCTGCTGATATTGCTGCTTTTCTCCCGGAAGCGACTGCCGTGATGATATTACTTGCCCCGACGGCTGCATCCCCCGCAGCAAAAACTCCGTCTGTGTCGGTCTTACCGGTTTCGGAATCATTTTCGATTATTCCTCTTTGATTAATATTTAGCCCGTTGTTGCCAAGTTTTGATTCTATCCTCTGTCCCAAAGCAGAAATAACATTATCTACTTTTAACGTAAATTCAGTCCCTTCGACCTCTAACGGTCTTCTTCTATTGGAGGTATCCTTTTCACCAAGGACATGATTTACAAGTCGGATGCCTGTTACCGTTCCGTTTTCGGATATAATTTCTTTCGGTGAAACCAGATACATTATTTTGATTCCTTCTTCTTCGGCTTCCTCGACCTCTTCCGGAATAGCAGGCATTTCTTCTTTTGTTCTTCTGTATAGTATAAAGACCTCTTTTGCACCAAGTCTTATACACGTTCTTGCAGCATCAACAGCAGTAAATCCCCCGCCGATGACCGCTATTTTATCTCCTATTTCGGTTTTTTTGCCGTGTGAAAAATCTATCAGAAAATCAAGCGCTGACAGGCATCCGTTTGAAGCTTCCCCTGCAATATTGAGGTCAATGCCTTCCTGAGCACCAACAGCAACTACCACCGCTTTAAATCCCTGCTCTTTTAACTTGGATATTGTAAAATCTTCCATAAGTTTTTTACCGGTTTCGATTTTCACTCCAAGACTCTCTATCATATCGACCTCATAGTCGATAATGTCCAGCGGCAGGCGGAACCTCGGAATAGCATGTCTCAGCATACCGCCGCATTCTTCTTCCGATTCAAAAACAGTAACATCATATCCTGCGACAGCAAGATAATAAGCAGAAGAAAGTCCTGCAGGACCCGAACCGATTACGGCTACTTTATCGGATTTCTTCTCTGCAGGAGTTATATTTGGTTTCCAGTTGTTTTTTCTTCCGTATTCAAGAACAAATCTTTTAATTTCTTTAATCTTGATAGGTTCGTCCATATCTCCTCTGACGCAGACAGATTCGCAGGGATGATTACAGACATATCCGCATATAGTTTGAAACGGTCCGGATGATGTTATAAGGTCGTAAGCCTTCCTGTAATCCTTTTTCGAGACTGCCATAACATATCCCTGTGCGGGAACATAATTCGGACAGGCGGCTACACATGGAGCAGATAAGGATGTGTCAGTTACCTGTGCATGCCCCTTGTATATAGTTACATCCACAGCAGATTTGAGCTCTTCTACAAGCATACCTCTTATATCGTTTAATGAAGAATGACCCATTTCATCCAGATATGCTTTAGTTTCTTCAATCATTCTTTCAAGAAAACCGTATCCGCTGATGATGGTCTCGGTGCATATTCCGTAAATATTAGCACCGAACATTGTCATTTCTATTATATCACGAAAGGTTCTGATGCCTCCGACGCCTATTAAAATATGTTCTCTGCCGACCATTTTTCTCATTTCATAAACATCCCTCAATCCAAGAGGTTTAGTCCATTCTCCGCTAAAACAGGACATACTTATTTCTTCCTGCAGGTTATACGGTGCTTTTCCGGGTTTATATATGTCGAAAGGAGGTATTGCCAGTCTGTTTGCAGTTCCCCCGACAACGTCAGCTCCAGCATCAAAACATGCCTTTGCCACTCCTCCAATCTTACCCCCCTCGGGTGTCAATTTTACAAACACCGGTATTGAGACGGCTTCTTTTACAACTCTTGTGATATGAGCAACCGCTTCGGCATTTTGTCCGAGACTTGCCCCTGTTTTCGGTCCATCAGCTTTTTCCTTGCCCGATATTTCAACATTATATGACATATTCGGGCAGCACATATTTAATTCAATAATGTGTGCACCGGCGCTCTCGAAGTCTTTTGCAAGTTCACCCCAGCCTTCTTCTATAGATTTGTCTCCGGCATAAGTTATATTGGCAAAAACTACAAGCTCTTTTGTCTTTTTCCTTGCCTCATCAACAAGCTTTAATCCCTCCTCAGGGGTTAGTCTTTTTTCGGCTGTAAATGAAAAGATTCCTTCACGCTCGAACCAGCCGTACCTCGGTTCTCTATTGATATAAGGTGCAGGAGCTATAATAAGTTTTACGCTTGCTCCACCCCATCCGCACTCTTCAATTTTCATCAACTGTTTGATGTTGCGTGTCGTCGGTCCCGAGGCAACTATAAACGGATTCCTAAAATTTACACCATCGATAGAAAACGGTTCAAAAACAAACTTATCTTTCATAATATCATCCCAACTCTATTTATAAATAACTGATTATTAGTAATATAAGGTTAGTTAAAATTATAAGTTTTGTGTAAATAATATAACAGGGCTTCACGAAAAACACCTTTATTAGAATGATTTAATGTAAAATATTTTTACATTTAATGCAAGGATATATTCTTTTATAGAATTAGAAACAAAAATAAAAAAAGTATTTTATAAATTGCATTTTTAAAAAAATTTTTGTATTATGAAAACAATTATAAAAACAAGCACAAATAAAACGGAAATGAAAATGGAAAATGAAGTAAAAAATCATGAAGAAACAAAAAGATACAATTTCTTTATTAGTAAGGTTGATGAAGAAGCTCTTGAAAGGGAAAAAGAAGCACTTGAAGAGATAAACAGGCGTCCATCAATGTTGAGCCGCTGGAGAGGATATTTTAAATTTACCGGACCGGGCTGGCTTCAAAGCGCTTTAACGCTTGGTGCAGCTACTTCCGGGTCTGCTATTATGGCAGGTTCATTATTCGGATATGACCTCCTCTGGGTTGTTCCTATGGGTAAATTTTTTGGCATAATTGTCCTTGCTGCAATCGGATATCAGGTCTGTTTTACAGGAGAGCGTCCTTATCGGGTCTTCTGGGAAAAACTCCACCCGGCACTTGCAATATTCTGGGGAATAAATGTTTTACTTGCCTCCATTGTGTGGCAGTTTCCTCAATATTCTCTGGGTACTGCTGTGGTTAAGGATATGGTTGCAGTATTTACCGAAAAAATGAACGTTACAATAAACGAGACTCTGCTGACTTTTATAATTGTTGCAGTTTTTCTTGTAATAACTACTAAACTCTGCTGGAGTTACGGAAAAGGAAAAAGAAAATCTGTCCTTATGTTTGAACGGTTATTGAAATATCTGGTCTGGCTCTTAGTATTTGCATTGGTATTGGTTGTTATAAAAACCGGATTTAATATGAGTGAAACAGTCAGGGGACTTTTCACTTTTACAATTCCAAAAGCTGCTGACGGTAGCGGATTTGATGTCAGGGGTGTGATGATTATTCTTGGACTTCTCGGCGCATCTATTGGTGTAAATACAACTTTCCTCTATCCCTATGTAATGCTTGCAAGAAGATGGGTCAAAACACACAGCGGATTAAAAGATTTTGACCTTGCTGCAAGTATGTTTGTTCCATCGGTTATTGCTCCGAGTCTGCTCATTATTGCTGTTGCAAATACTCTGCATGTAAAAGGAATTGAAGTAGAAGGTGCAATAGATGTTGCCCATACACTTGCACCTCTGGTTGGTCTAACAACTGCAAGATTCGTATTTTCTGCGGGAATTCTGGGAATGTGCGTTTCGACCATGATTCTGGAGATGTTAATCTGCGGTTTTGTATTATCTGAAATGATTGGTTTTGCACCAACCGGATGGAAATTCAAATTTACAACATCCCTGGCGAATATTGGTATATTAGGTGCATTTTTTTTATTCCCATTCTGGGTCCCCGTTGCAACCTCTGCCTTTAATCTCATTATGACACCTATTGCGTTTGTGTGCTTTTTTATTCTGCAGAATAGAAAAGATTATCTCGGAGAAA
>JAUVVT010000267.1 GCA_030604505.1 bacterium
GATTTTCTTTTTTTATCCTGAAATAAACTGAAGGGTATCTTCTCTTTTCGATAGTAAACTCATCCGCACCCTTTGTTTTGGAATATATATTCTGCCCTTTTCGTATAACCTCTCTACCTGAATATTTTTTCGGCTCTATATATTTTGTCCATACCCCATTAGAAGCGGAATAGATAATTTCATATTGTGTGTAAAATTTTTTATCTCCTCGATAAGTTTCTGCCTCTTTAATACCCCAAAAGTTCCTTACATCTCTATGCAAAACTATTTTTTCAAGTAGAATATCTTTTTTGTCAACTGAAGATGGTCCAATCCAGGATGGGAATATTAATGCTGCAACAACAAAAAATATAGATGCTTTTAAAAATATTTTCATTATTTTTCTGTATCCCCAATTGAAACTAATAAAGGAGTTAATCCCTCCTGCGAAAACAAGTTGCCTTCGGACAAAGAATGTTCATTTATGTAAAATTCAGTCTCATCAACAGCATAATTCATCCCCATTTCATAAGGAAGACCCTCCGATTTAATATCATAATACAGATATGAAAAAAACAGCATAACCCCAAAACTAAAACCGATTAATGCCGGCTTCAAAAATCTATCCCAAAAGCTCAAGCCAGAATATTCAGCAGGATAATTTTCCTTTGCTATTTTATAACCTATTCTCACATTCTTTATATCCCTGTAAAGATTATTCCAGAAATATTCATCCTTTTTTATATCATCCACATTATGCAGAGTTTCAGTTATTTCCCTGGAAATATTTAATTCTTCCCTGCAATTTTTACATTCCGAAAGATGACAATCCCTCTGCTCCCTCATAGAAGAACTTATCTCCCCCTCCTGATAAAAAATAATATTTTTTATAAAATCTTTACATTTCATTTTAAAGCACCTTTATTATTAAACTTTTTAAAATATTACTTTTCCAACCTTTTCAAAATACTTCTTTAATTTTTTCCTTCCATAAAATAATCTTGACATCACGCTTCCAACAGGTATATTCAGAATCTGCGATACTTCGTTTTGCGAAAATCCTTCAATATCATAAAGAATTAAAACATCTTTCTGCTTTTCCGGAAGAGTATTAATCCCATCCATAATTATTTTGCTCGATTCTTTATGAATCAGGCATTCTTCAGGGGTTTTAGTAGAAGTCTCCTTGCCTATTTCAAGTTTATCTAAATCCGACTCTTTATCCTTTCCGAAAGAATCAAACAAAAACTTTCTTTTATTCTGTTTTTTTAATGTATTTATACAGCAATTTATAAGAATTCTGAAAAACCAGGAAGAAAAATTGTATTTTTCATCAAATTTATCAATATTAATAAAAACCTTTAAAAATGCTTCCTGTACCATATCCTTGGCATCTTCTTCTTTCTTCATATACCTGTAAGCAACATAATAGGCTTTTTTCATATATTTCAAAACTAATTCATTAAAGGCCTCATCATTTCCCTTTTTGACTTCCCGAACTAAATCCTCGTCCTTAAACTCCCTCAAAAATAGTATCTCCTGTTATAATTTTAATACAAATTAATATATAACTATATTCAATTTATAAAATATACTTAAAAAAACCAATATCTTATTCGCTCGAAAGGATAATTCTCATTTGGGTTCCTTCATTAATTTGGCTTTCTTCTACAAAAAGGCTGCCTTTATGATAGTCTTCAATTATCCTCTTTGCCAGAGAAAGCCCTAATCCCCATCCCCTCTTCTTCGTGCTATAACCCGGCTTAAATATATCCCGCCAGTATTTTTTTTGTATACCTTTACCATTGTCTTCAATATCTATATAAATTTTATTCTTTCTTTTTTTATCAATTAACGCCGAAATAACAATTCTTCCCTTTTCTTTATCAATCGCATCTAAAGAATTTTTGAGAAGATTCTCGATTACCCATTCGAATAATCCCCTATTAATATTCAACAACGGAATCTCATCAAACCTTTCAATTATCTGAACATCCTTACTAACCTGAGGGAGTCTCTTTTTAATGTATGATATTACTTCTCTTAGCGATTCAGTTATATCATCCTTCTTTAACTCGGGAGGTGAACCGATCAAAGAAAATCTTTTTGCTATCTTATGAAGTCTTTTTATATCATTTTCAACTTCAATAACAATATTTTTATATTTTTCTTTATCCAAAGTTGTGCTTTTCAATATTTCAGCCCAGCCCATTAGAGAAGATATTGGTGTTCCAAGTTGATGAGCTGTCTCCTTTGCCATACCAACCCAAATAAATCTCTGCTCGCTCCTTCTTATATTATTAAATCCAATAAAACCAATTAGAACAATCAATCCTCCGCCAAGGATTTGAATGTAAGGAAGAAGACCAAGACTCTTTATTAATTGTGAATCACCATAATGAAGATATTGAAGAACCGTATTATTGTACATAACAGGTATAGGATTTGATTCTTTATCCATTTTTTTTACTAAATCTCTCACTTTTTTAATCGATTCTTCACTCTTATCATTCGGAGATATATCTATCCCCTGCCATGTATCGGGATTGCCATTGCTATCCGTTACAATTAGCGGAAAATGTGTCTTCTGGATTATCTCATCAAACAAAAAATTAAATTCAGATATATCTTGGTCACCTATTTTTGCATATATATTAGCGTACATTTCGAGTATTTCACGGGAATCCTTTCTCAAATCAGACACCATATATTTTATATAAACAAACATTACCACTATCAACAAAAGACCAAAAATAAACAACACACTTTTAAAGGCGGTTTTATACGGATATATGCCCAGTTTCATATAAACACCCCTTATCTCATTTTTATAATGTCAAAAAAAAATATTGATTATTATATTTAAATTCATTCCACCACAGAAATATAAAATTTACGATTTACGATTTTAGAATTACGATTAATAAATTAGCCGTTAGCCAATATCAATAGCCATAAATCATTCGATTATACTATTGCCTATTCGAAAATCGTACTTCGCAAATAATCCTCATACTTTGTGCCTTTGTATCTATTTATCCAAATACTTACAAACAGCTTCAAAAACCTCTTCGATTTCAATTTTTTCCATAACTATGCATTGACTATACTCGCACCTGACCCTTCCCACACCCAGATTGTTTATAGACCAGCACGGACTGCAATCAGCATCTTTAGTAATAACCAGATGCTTATCTCCATAAGGTGATGTCCTCAAAGGGTCGGAAGGTCCGAATAAAGCAACGGTTATAACATTCACTGCAACCGCAATGTGCATAAGCCCAGAATCGTTAGTTATAAATAATCTACATTTTTCTATTAAACCAGCGGTGTCCAGAAGTGAAATCTCGGACACTGTATAAGAACCTTCGCCGATAAGATTCTTTAAATTTTCCTTTAATTTCTCTTCTTCCTCTCCACCAAAAATTAGGATTTTTACACCAAACTCTTTAATCAACTTTTTCCCTAATTCTGCAAATTTATCTTCTTTCCATCTTTTAAAAACCATTCCTCTTTCTGTGCTTGAGCCGGGATGAAAACCTATTATAACTTCTTCGCTATTTAATCCAATACCTTCCAAAAATTCCGATGCTCTTTTTCTGTTATCATCTGAAACCTCAAGATATATTTTTTTATCTATATTGAGATTAATATCCAATGGTTTTAAAAGATTCAGATTTTGTTCGAGGTCGTGAATATTCATATTAACCGGAATCTTACAATTTTGCAAAAATGAAAGTGACTTCCAGTATTTAAGAGGATATCTATTCGCAATTCTGTATTTTGCTCCTGCTAAAAAAGTAAGAAGGTTATATTCAATCCTGTTTGAGGGAAAAGTAATTACCGAAAGGTCGAACCTCTTTTTCCGCAGGTTTAAAATTAGTTTGATTTTATTTATTATTCCGGGATATTTTTTTTCTTTAATAATCATTACTTCATCAACCTTATCAGAATTATCGTATAAATATTTAAACGCATCCTTCAAAACAATCAAAGTTATCTTGGCTTCAGGGAATTCTCTCCTTATAAGCTTCAATGCTGGTGAAAACAACAGGAGATTCCCAATCCCTATTGCCCCCAAAACCATTATCCTGTTAATCCTTTTTTTCTCTATCTTTTTCATCTTACTTCTTTTAGAAAAAGAAGTAAGCAAGAAAACTTACTAATTAAATTTTTCCTCGAACGAGGAAAAATTTAACTAAAAACTTTCTTTACTAAAGAAAATAGGTTCTTTTGCTTACTTCAATAATTGTTCAACGGATTTTCTTACATCGCTAACCTCAATATTTTTCATACTGCTTTCTGATGTTCTGATATTTAATTTTTTATATATTACAATTTGAGTATCTCTTTCCGGATATGGTCCCCACTGAATAGGATTCGTAA
>JAUVVT010000387.1 GCA_030604505.1 bacterium
TGACACAAACTGACACAAAATGGCACAAAATGAGACAAATTGAGACAAAATGAAACATCTTCTCTGCCTGCCCTGTGGGTGGTTAAATCTTAAAGGGCAAAATTGAAGAACACTTTCTGAAGCGTAATTGATTTTGAAAGAAAAAACATTAACTCATCTGTCACTTTTTCGAGCCATAGTTCATAATTTTATTTAGGGTTTGTTTGTTTTCTGAAAGTCTTTCAATTTCTGTTTTAAAGTTATCAGCTGCTTGAGAAAGTTCTTCAACTATTTTCGGATTATTACTGCCAATATTATATTTTTCAGAGGGATCAAATTCCAAATCATACAATTCCGGTGGATTACACATTTGCCATTCCCAGTTTTCCAGACACTTCTTGAAGTGCAGCTTATATTTCCCCGAACGCACAGCACATAATTCATCATTTCTATAATAATATACTGCTTTGTGTTTTGATTTCTCTTCTCCTCTTAAAACAGGAATCAAATTCTTCCCATCAATTGGTCTATCATTCGGCAGCTCAACACCCGCTAACATCAGACAGGTGCTGAAAATATCCATTGTTGTCCCAACCTCAGTGCACACTTCCCCTTCCGGCAATTTACGCGGAAAGCTGACAATACAGGGAACCCGCATACCGCCTTCAAACGTTGTTGCTTTACCACCTCGAAATAGTCCGGCAGAACCTCCGTGATGTTTTTCGATATTCCAGGGTCTTTTCGGATCGACCTTACCATCAAATGAGAGCTGCATTCCGTAGACTTTCTCCACCAGACTCGATGCCATAGGACCATTATCACTTGTAAACATGATAAATGTATTCTCTGTCAGGTTTAATTTTTCAAGGAGACTTACAATCTGTCCCACACTCCAATCAAGTTCTTCGACAACATCTCCGTATAGTCCGCGTTTTGAATGATTTTTAAATTTGTCTGAGACTCCCAGCGGAGTGTGAGGCATAGTATGCGCTAAATACAAGAAAAAAGGAGTATTTTTTGACTTATTAATAAATGATACTGCTTCCTCAGTATACCGTTTTGTGAGGGTATTTTGGTTAACCGGATATTCTACTACCTCTTCATTGCGGTAGAGCTTCACCGGATCCATATCATTGCTGTATAATAAACCATAAAAATAATCAAATCCGTAACGTGCCGGCATATAATCGGGCGTATGCCCCAGATGCCATTTTCCGATAATTGATGTCGCATAATTTTTCTTTTTTAACATTTTTGCAATAGTCAGTTCTGAATGCGGCAAGCCAATATCAATTTTTCTTTTTGGGCTTAATACGGATACCATACCGGTTCTTATCGGATACCGGCCAGTTAATAATGCGGCGCGTGATGGCGTGCAGACAGATGCTGCAGTGTAAAATTGAGTCATCATTACACCGTTTTGTTTTAATTTCTCCAGGTTAGGTGTTTTGATAGTCGGGTGGCCATTTTGCCCAATGTCGCCATAACCCATATCATCAACAAAAATAATGATGAAATTCGGCAGCGTTTCAGATGATTGGTTACAACTCATATAATAGAATGATGTGCTTAATGTTCCCACTCCTAAGGCAATATTTTTCAAAAATGCCCTGCGGTTATAGTCTGCCATAGCTTCACCTCTTAAAGTAATTAGATTATCTATGAATTAGCTGTAAAAACGATAATACAGTGGAGATGATTACTGCTTTATCATTATTAATCGTCATTCAATATATAAATTGTCTTTACAATCTCAACGGGAAATAAAAAACCACTCTAAAGCTCGGAGTGGTTTTTATTTTCAGAAAATTTTTTAAATTTATATTAATTGTTTATTTATTCTTTTTTGGGAATTGAGTGAGCGACTAATCTTACTTTTTCTGCAAATTTGAATTCATACACTGGATGGACCGAATCGTTATGACATTTTAAGCATACTTTTTTATCAGGTACTACTCCTCCGTTTGCCAGGAATTTTTCTCTGTCTTTCATAATAGAGATACTTTTATAAACAGAACCTGGACCATGACAGGCTTCACAGGTTACTCCCTCTTCTTTACTATATGTTGCAGCGAAATTTGATTTATCAAGCCCGCCACCCGCAGTATGACATTTATGGCATTTTTCACTTTCTTGAGGGTCTCCTTCTACGCCTGCAGTTTTTGCATGGAGCTTTGCCCGTTCAGAAGCAAGCGTAGTAAATGCCTTTGAATGCAGACTCTTTTGCCAAATCTCACATTGCGAACCCTTCTTCTCACCTTTGTGGCATAAAGATGCACATTTTTTGGTTCCAATATACTCAAATTTTTTCTCTTGAGAGTAGTTCCGGTTTGCAAAATATAATAATGCAGAAAGAACAAATGTAACCGCTAAAAGTTTAAGATATTTTTCCCCCATTTTAGCTTCCTTTTTTCATTCATTTTATGATTCTAAAATCAAATTCTTATCGAGTTTTAAATATTTTTCAAGAATATAATAAAAGTTACAGTCTTCACATTCGACACCGCAGAGATTTTTTGTGTTCGGAATATTTGCACAGAATTCAAAACATTTAAGGCATTTTGTTTTGAAGATTATGCAGGAAGTACAATCTCTGTCAGTATCTTCTGATTTAGAAAAATGCTCCCAGCAATATATAGAGACTTCACTTTCTGAATCTTTATCTTCCCAGTATTTTTTATAATAATCGCAATCTTCACATAAAATATCGGATGCTTTTTTTAAGGAATTAAAACAATTAATAAATTTATAACATCTTAATGTTTTTGTATCAAAGATTATACAATTTTCACAGTTTGAATTTTCACCAAGTTTTTTCTGGTTATATTCCCAGCAGTATTCAATTAGGTCTGATTTTTCAACTTGATAAAACAGGTCAAAAGGCATCTTATTTTTTTTCATAAATTCTAATAAAGAGTTAAAAGGGACCCTTCTGTCTTTTGTCCCGGGTATGATATATCCATCAATAATGCCCTCATCAAACCACTTTATAGCTGTTCGCTGGGCTACATTGCAGATTTTTGATATTTCACCCGTAGTAAATATATTGCGCGATTTTGCTCTCATATCGCTCTATCTCCTTAATTTCTATGTGATTTTTAATTGATTATTTTAGTTATAATTTAAAAGAAATTTTTCAATAAGTCAAGACATATTATACTAAATTTAAAAA
>JAUVVT010000384.1 GCA_030604505.1 bacterium
CATTCGTGTCAATATAAAGTGTGGAGGCCATGCAGTTATGTGTATTGTTTTTTAATAATTTAGATAGATTTTTTAGCTTTTGAACCATCTGACTCTTAATCATTAGGTTCGGGATTCGATTCCCTGTTGGCGTACTAATAATAACAAGAGTTTACAAGATTTTTTGGCAAGATAATCAGTTGCTCTTTTCATTGATAGAAAATTTATGAACAATTCTCCTCACACTTTTTTACAAACACTTTCCTCTTCATTTCTTGACCAACTATAGCTAAAAAATCATTAATCTTGAATGGCTTTATTATATATAAAATATTATTTTTTTCGAAAAATTCTTTAGTCTCATCTGATATATCACCTGTTGCAAAAATAATTCTTTTTGCCAATTCTTCATCTTTTAATTTTATCTGTTCGTATATCCCCTCTCCATCCATATTACCTGGCATTTTCATATCACATATAATTATATCATAATTATTCTTCTTAACTAAATCAAAACCTTTTTTACCAGTATCAACAATATCTACATAACAACCCTTAGATTCCAATAGATTTTTTTGTAAACTTAATATTTCTGGTTCATCGTCAATCACTAAGATATTTGCTTTATATGGAAGTTCCATAGCTTTTTCTTTGATAACTTTTTCTTTTATTGATTCTAATATAGGAATCTTAACAACAAACTTTGCACCCTGATTATAGGTTTTATCTAAATATAATTGCCCTCTGTGTTCCTGAATAATTCCAGCACAAAGACTTAAGCCTAAACCAGTTCCTTTCCCAACTTTTTTTGTTGTAAAGAAAGGTTTAAATATTTTACATTGAATCTCTTCGGGAATTCCTGGACCATCATCGATAAACTCAATAACTATGTTATTATTTTCCTGATATGTTTTTATTATCAATTTACCTTTTTTATTTGCACTGTACATTACATCGTAAGCATTATTAATAAGATTTAAGAATACAGAATTTAATTGATTTGAATCACCGACTGTCATTAGTAATAACTCAGAAAAGTTCTTCTCTATTATTATGTTGTTAACTTTAAATTGATTTTTACTTATACTTACAACATCATATAATATATTATTTATATTTATATTTGCTTTTTCCGTCTCATGTTTTCGTGAGAACTTGAGTAAATTTTTTACAATAGTCGAACATTTTTCAGCTGCCTGAACCACTTTATCAAGTATTTTTTGCTCTTCATCTCCAATATTTGGAAAAGATTTCATTAATTCACAGTATCCAGATATGATTCCCAATGGATTATTTAGTTCATGTGCAATTCCTGACATAAATTGTCCAACTAAAGAAAGTTTTTCCGATTGGAGGAGTTGTTCCTTTAAACATTTATGCTCAGTGGTGTTCAATTTAATCTGTACCATACCTACGACATTATCACTTATATCTAAAACTGGATAACCTCGTACAAACCAGACTGTTCCATCTGGGTAAGTTATTTCTCCTTCTTGTACTTTACCATTCTCAAGGGTTTTCAAAACCGGACACTCTACACAATGTTTAGTACGGTGCTGCCATATTTCATAACAATGACGTCCTACCAATTCTTTTAAAGGCAAACCTGCTGATTCACATGCAGCTTTGTTTGCCCATATTATTTTCATTTCTTTGTCTTTATATTCCACAAGTTCTGTAATACTGTTAAGAATGGTGGCTTTTTCCTGCTCAACTCGCTTAAGTTTCTCTTCTATCATCTTTTGTGCTGTGATGTCACTGGCAATACCTTGAGTTCCCATAAAATTCTCTGTTTTAGGTCTATCTGAAGTATAAAATCCTTCTGCAGATATAAGAAAAATCGGTTCGTTTTCGATAACTCTTGATTTGATTTGAAATGGAACAGCAGTATGATCCTTTTTCAATAGTCGTACTTCTAAACATTTTGTACTCCTATCTCCAGTTCTTCTTTCATTGATTCTAAACCATGCTTTTTTTCTGTCCTCAGGATGAATTAATTCTAAGAAATCAGTGCCGATTAACTCTTCGGGAAAATATCCATATTTTCTCACTGCATCACCTATGAAAGTTATAATTCCGTTGACATTTAACCTATAGACAATATCAGGAATGGTTTTTAGAATTGAACTAAGTCTTTTATCAGATTCTCTAAAAGTTTTTTCTATATTTTTATAATCGATTGCTTTCTCTATAGTCACTGGTAGGAGTTTAAAATAATAACGTTCAGAATCTTTTATCAGGTAATCGGAAGAACCGACTTTCATAGCTTTGGATATTATTTCTTTATTATACACTTCAGTTGTAATAATAATCGGAACATCTTTGACTAAATCAAAGATATCAAATGCTGTGCCATCCCCAAGAAGATAATCAGCTACAATAATATCGAATTTTTTAGCATCTAAAATCTTTTTAGTTTCCGAAACAGAATCGGCTATAGTACAGTCGTATGAAAGATTTTCATCTTTAACCAAACGCTTAAAAGCCATCTGGTCAACTTTATTATCTTCAATTAATAAAACTCTAGTTCTTGTATTTAACATGCTTTCCCCCAAAAATTTTTTGGATTCATCCGGTAAATTAATCCTTTTAACATCATACGCTGAATATCCATATTGTTATACTTCTCCTTTAAATTAATTTTTATTATATCTTCTTCATTCTTCTTACTTTCAATTTCAGTATCTCCAATTCTTATTTTATTTTAAATATAAACCTCATATTATATATTCAATTTTTCACTATAGCAATTTTCAGGTAATTAATTTTTCTTATCCTTCTTTTTCTCTAATTTTATTAATCGCTTCCACTTCGTCTTTCGCAGGATAAGCATTATTCCTTGAGTCATAACAGCAGTTTTTAACAGGTCTAAAATTTCTTCTTTGTAATCAGCAATTAATAAATTAACAGATTTTTCATTTATTTATTCACTCTGAGCTAATTTTATAACTTGCGGTTGAATTTTATCGTTTAACTGAATCAACCCAATTCGCTCATCTCCGGCTTTGAGCGGAACTAAAGCAACTGATTCATATCCCAATGAATTGTAGTATTTTCTTGTCCTGCTCTGACGTTCCTCATCACTCGTTAAAGCTAATAAGTCAGATGTATTATTTGAACAAAAACTGCCATTTTTTTGTAAAGAAAGGTAGAGAGGAATCAAATCCACCCCGAATGATATTCCTGCAC
>JAUVVT010000380.1 GCA_030604505.1 bacterium
AACAATTAAGTGAGAGAATAAAAGGAGATTATTCTTTAGTTTTATTAACAAAAAAGGGAATTATAGCCGCCCGGGGTTGGGGAAGAAAACCATTAATCCTCGGAAAAGGCAGGGATAACTATGTAGTTTCTTCTGAATCATGCGCATTTCCAAATTTGGGAATAGAAATCGAAAGAGATGTCAGGCCCGGAGAAATAGTTTTAATTGATAAAGAAGGATTCAGTACTTTAAAGCAATTAGACCTTAAACCGTTAAAATATGGAACATTTGAATGGGTTTATACAGCAAATGCAGCTTCGGTTATAGACGGAGTTTCTGTAGAAGAATTCAGGAATAAAATTGGAGCTGTACTTGTTGAAAGATACCCTGTTGATGCTGATTTGGTCTCGGAGATACCTAATTCAGGCATTGGTTATGCTATCGGTTATGCAAACAAATCAGGTATACCGCACGTTAGAATTTTTGTTAAATACGACTATGCTGATAGAAGTTTTACACAAGCAACAGAAAAAGAACGCGAGAAAGAGGCAAAGATGAAATTAATTCCTATGCCATCCATAATAAAAGGAAAAAGAGTTATTATTACAGATGATTCTATTGTTAGAGGTACACAGACAAGAGAGAGTCATGTCCCCAGATTAAAAAATGCCGGTGCTTTAGAAGTCCATGCCAGGATAGGGTGTCCTTTATTGAGAGATAAATGCAGCTATGGAAAAACAACAAAGAAAAAAGACGAGATCCTTTTTGTTAAAATGAGGATGAGTAATGATAACGACGTTAAGAAATATCTGGGATTAGACAGTGTCGGTTTTGCTCTACCGGAAGACCTTGCTGCAGCCAGTGGAAAATCTTTAGAAGAGATATGCTTGTCTTGTTGGGAGGTTTAGTTAAATTTTTAACAGTAAAATATTTTCTGTATACCTTAATTCATCAAATATTTTACTAAAAGAAGTTCTTAAATTTATCGATATATCAAAAAGAAAATCAGGTTCTCAATAATCTATGGACTTATACCTCTCTTTTTCATTTCAACTGCTGCTTTTTCTTTTATATTTTTCCAATATTCTAAATTTTCTGTTTCCTTTTTTTTAGCCGTTTGCAATTGCTTTAAATTAGAAACATTACTCAGAACATTTCGGGTTTGATTTATAGAATATTTTTTTATCTTTTCCTTACTGTTTAATATTTCCATTTCTGCCTGGTTATAAAGTTCAAGCAGCTCCGTGTCCGAAAGCAAATTCAGTTCTATTTTCTTTTTGGTTTCTTTACTTGTTGAACAACCAAATAAAGAAACCGCTAAAATAAAAATTATAATCCTTTTCATAAAACCTCCTTAGATTGTTTATATGAAATATTCATATAATCAAAAAGTAGTTTAAAATGAGATTTTATACAGATTCCAATAAGGTTTATATGTTATAATATATATTATTTTTTTCTGAAAACAAACATAAAACATATTTAGAAATTACCAATAAAAATATAAAAAATACTTGATAAAATAAAATCTATATCTTAATATGTAAAGTGTTCAATGGTTTTTGAAGACATAAAAAATCATATAAAAAACAAGGAGAAGATATGAAAGTAAAAACAATCCTGACAGGAATATTCGTGATATTGTTAGTAACCGTAACCGGTTGCTCTACAGGTAATACTGATACCTGTTACGTTCCTAAACCTTACGACCTTGATATAATGTATGATGAGGACCAGCCGCAGCCGCCGGTGGTGACGCCCGGTACAGCAAGCACGCAAGATAGAACAGGGAAAGCACCGTCGGATGCAATTATTCTGTTTGACGGCAGGGATTTATCTCAATGGCTCGACAGCGACGGCAATCCCGCAAAATGGAAAGTAGAAAATGGATATATGGAAGTTGTTACGGGCACAGGACAAATCCACACAAAACAAAACTTCGGTTCCTGCCAGCTGCATATTGATTGGGCTACACCAGCGGAAGTCAGCGGCGAAGGTCAGGGACGGGGCAACAGCGGCGTTTTTCTGATGAATCAATATGAGGTTCAGGTGCTCGATTCTTACAATAACAAGACTTATCCTCCCGGTATGGCTGCTTCGGTTTATAGTCAGAGTCCGCCTCTGGTCAATGCTTCGCGGGCTCCGGGGGAATGGCAGACTTACGATATCATATTCCGCCGTCCGATTTTCAAAGGCGGAAAAATCGCAAAACCCGCAATAGTAACTGTATTCCATAACGGCATTCTTGTGCAAGACCACTTTGAGATTATGGGAACTACGGCTTTTAAAGAGGTTCCAAAATACGAAGCACACCCCGACAGGATGCCTATTAGTCTCCAAGACCACAGAAATCCTACCAGATTCCGAAATATCTGGATACGGGAACTGTCGGATATGGAATAGTGTAAATATATCATTAGCGAGATAAAGGAATATAACGCTAAATAACTAAATCGGGTGGGTAATGCTTTTGACCCTGGGCAGATTTTACTGGGGAATAATTTTGATTCTCGACAATTCTTTTTTTTACAAAAATGAGATAATTTGGGAGGCACGTCAGAAGGCACCCAAATTTGGCATTTTATGGCAAAATATGGCAGAAAATTGAAAAAAACAGCTCAACAGCAAAAAACTATTGAGCTACTTAATTAATTGTTTTTATTGATATTTTACCTGTGGGCAGTAGAGGATTTGAACCTCCGACCTCCTGCTTGTAAGGCAGGCGCTCTAAACCACCTGAGCTAACCGCCCGAATATCTTATTCTGTTTTCTCTTTTCTGCCTTTGGATAAAATTGCTATAGGAAAGATTATGCAATAACTTACAATCAGAATTACCGGCGCAAGAGTCCGAGACCAGAAACTATCAGCGGGTCCCTGCAGCATAAAAATGTATCCGATAAATAGCAAAAAGAGACCGGTTATAAAATATAAATAATTTTTTTTATCAAAAGGAAATAATTTTTTCTTCTGAAACTTGTTCTTTGTGTTCTTCTTTTTTTTGTTTTCCATATCGCTTAAAATTAATAATTTTAGTGTATAATGTCAAGAAATAAATACTCTCAAAAAGTTAACTATTTAAACATTCTTCAAAAGTTTTAATATGTCGTCTTCGAAAACTTTTTCTGGACGGAAACCGATATATTTATTTTTTATTTTACCATTTTGGTCAATGAGAAATGTAGTGGGGATTCCTCTTATAGGACCAAAAAT
>JAUVVT010000433.1 GCA_030604505.1 bacterium
ATATCTCTGCTCACTCTCTCGAAGCGCTTCTTCTGCTTTCTTGTGCTCGGTGATATCAGAAAAAATACCATCAGCATACATTACACCATCTTTTTTATAAGTAGTAATTGCTCTGTCGTGCGCCCAAATCCATTCTCCATCTTTTCTCTGAATCCTATACTCAATATCAAACATCTTGTTTTCCGTGAATAACAATTCAAAGGCTTTTTCCACTTTTTCAATATCATCAGGATGAATTCTCCCAAGCCAGCTACTTTTACCACCTTCATAAACTTCTTTTGGAGTGCAACCAGAAACTTTTTCTATATTTGAACTGATGAATGTGGTAATACCTTCACTACTAGTTGTCCATGTAACATCTGGAATATTCTCAATTAAAGAACGAAATTTTTCTTCACTCTCCAATTCACCAATCCGCCGACGTAACTGATTCAATTCATTCAATAACTGCTCTTTTGTTTTTTTCTCATCACCTTTTTTCATATAAAACCTTATGACTCAAATCATAATGCAATTCTTTATTCAATCCATAATCAAATTAAAGAATTGATTTCATTTAATAATTCCTCTTTTTCTATTGGTTTCGCCAAAACTTTATCTGCCCCGCATTCATAAGCTCTTTTTACATTTTTATCGCTTGCATAACCAGTCAATACTAATATTTTTATATTTTTTATCAATGGATTTCTCTTGATTTTTTCACAAACACTGAATCCATCCATTCGGGGCATAATCAGGTCTAATATAATAATATTCGGCATATATTGCGCAATCATAATACCGGCATCAAAACCATCTTCAGAAGTGGCTACATCATAATTGCGAACATTTATCCTTAAATATTTAGCAGTACTTTCACGAACCTGTTCATCATCATCCACAATAAGGATTTTTTTTCTCAATATTTCTCTTACAGGAATAGGGATATTATTTTCTTTCATAAAGGTGAAAAGTTCATTTTTTACAATCCTGTAATGCCCACCCGGAGTTCTGTAAGCTTTCAACATGCCGGATTTTATATATCTTTTAATAGATGAATCGCTTGTACTACATATATCTGCTGCCTGGAAGGTAGTAAAAACATTTTTTTTCATAATCTTTCTCTTGTAAATAATTTGATTGATTAGGTTAAATTAACTAATTTTAATAATTTATAAATAATTTTTATTTTTGTCAAGAACATTTTCTTGTTTATGATAAAAAATTGTCTAACTTCTCTATTTTTTTTCTTAAATCTTTACAAAGTTTATAAATATTTTACATATAATATTCATAAATATTTATAAACGAGCCGTCTTTTGCAGGAAAATTAGTTTATGCTCCTGACACATTTTTCTAATTTTTTGTTGACATTAAATAAATAATATTCTAAATTTGAAAAAATTATAAACATTAATAACTTTCCCAAATTTTCCCCATGGATTTCTGTTTTTAATATTTGCACTAATTATAACAGATCATTAGTGTATTGTAACGCAAATAACATGGATATAATATAGACATTACCCCCTTGTCATTTCGACCGAAGTCTCCCCCTCCCCGTTTTCAGCGGGGGGGGAGACGTAGTGGAGAAATCTCAAATTTTCTGCTGGCGAAGGTGTTCCAGCAAAATAACCTATAGTAATGTCTTTATATCACTGTATTATTAATAATAACTGAACGAGTTACAATACACTACCTACAAAAAATAACTGGAGGAAATTTAATGAAATATCTTTACACAAGACGGAATTTTTTAAAGATAATTAACTTTGGAACTCTAAGCGTATTCATATCTTTTCCACAACAGGCTGAGACTAAAGAACTCATTGTCTATGTTGGAACATATACTTCCGGTGATAGTGAGGGGGTGTACATCTGTCGTTTAGATTTATCCTCGGGTAAACTAACACTAATAAAAACAGTAAAAGGTTTGGTTAATCCCTCTTTTTTAGCAATTGATTCTCAGCATCGCTATCTCTATTCGGTTAACGAAGTCACGAAATTTGATGGCAAAACCGGTGGGGCGGTCAGTGCATTCTCAATCAATCAGAAAACCGGTGACCTGACCTTTTTAAATCAGCAGCCAACACGCGGGGCAGCCCCCTGTCATCTGATTGTTGACAAGTCTAACAAATTTGTTTTAACGGCAAATTATGGTGGGGGAAATGTCTCGGTCTTTCCTATACTCTCTAACGGCAACCTTGGTGCCATGACGGATTTTGTTCAGCATCATGGTTCCGGTCTCGACCCTGAGCGGCAGAAATCTCCTCATGCTCATTCTATTATTATGGCTCCTTCTAATCGGTATGCATTTGCTGCCGACCTTGGTATCGATAAAATAATGATATACAGGTTTGATACTGAAAAAGGAAAGTTGATTCCTGATGATGAACCCTCGGTTAAACTAAAACCTGGTGCCGGACCGCGTCATTTCACCTTTCATCCCGGCGGCAAATATGCCTATGTCATTAATGAACTAAACTCTACGATAACGGCGTTTTTATATAATGAAAATCGCGGCAGTCTCAAAGAAATACAGACAGTCTCGACCCTGCCTGGAGATTTCTCAGGCAGAAACTCCTGCGCCGACATTCACGTTTCTCCTTCCGGAAAGTTTATTTACGGCTCCAATCGCGGGCACGACAGCATTGTTATCTTCGCGATTGATACACAAACAGGCAGATTAAATTATGTCGGTCATCAACCGACACAGGGCAGAACCCCGCGAAACTTTG
>JAUVVT010000039.1 GCA_030604505.1 bacterium
AAGGTCGCTATACCCAAAGAATACTGTGGCGAAGGGCTTGACCCCGAAATCAAAGAGAGACTTGAACTTTTAGCATCACTTCTAAAAAAAAACGGAATCTCAGTTGAGGATGTCTCTCTTCCCCATTCTAAGTATTCCATTGCAACATATTATATCATAGCCACTGCCGAGGCTTCTTCTAATCTTTCAAGATATGACGGGGTGAAATACGGGTTTAAAGAAGAAAATATTGAAAATTTAGATGAGCTGTACGTAAAAAGCCGAAGCCACGGCTTCGGTCCGGAAGTAAAAAGAAGAATTATGCTCGGAACGTATGTCCTCAGTGCAGGATATTATGATGCATATTATAATAAAGCCAGAAAATTCCGTAGACTGATAAAAGAGGATTTTGATAAAGCTTTTGAAAAATTTGACTGTCTGATAACACCACTTACACCAACTACGGCATATAAATTAGGCGAAACAATAGATGACCCGCTGCAGATGTATCTATCCGACATATATACCATATCGATAAACCTTGCAGGAATCCCGGGATTAACCGTGCCATTCGGAAAATCATCCGACGGGCTTCCTATAGGTTTCCAGATTCTCGGAAAACACTTCTCTGAAGAAACCATATTAAGGTTGGGAAACTTTATAGAAAAACTTGAAATATAAAAATACTGAAGCTTCTTTCTGAAAAAAATTGCTCAAAAAATTTTATACATAAATTTCCCCCCATAGGAGGGGAAATTTAATTTAAAGTTTTCTTGCTTACTTCTTTTTTTCAAAAGAAGTAAGTTATTTCGGAATCCTGAAAGAAACAAAAAATGACCCGTCACGTCTCTTTATGTGCATTATTACGGAATCCCCGCCTTTGAGTGATTTTATTGTAAGTTCGTAGTCACTTACTGACCGTATATTTGACCGATTAATCCTTTTAATAATATCACCAACCTTAAGTCCTGCATCTGCGCCGACACCTGAAGGATCAATATCAGTAATTAATATTCCCCTTTCATCTGGATCAATCTGGAACCTTAATGCAAGGGATGGAGCAATTTCACTGACGGCTATTCCAATAACATCTTCCTTCTTTTCAACAGGAGAAGATACAACGTCATCTTCTGGTAGTTCTCCCAATTTAATCCTGATGCTCTCTTCCTCATCGTCACGAATAATACCCAAAGTCACCCATGTTCCCGGACTGGTGGCGGCTATATTATTACGGAGTTCGTTTTTATTGTTTACAATTTCTCCATTGAGTTTTTTAATAACATCGCCAACTTTTAAACCGGCTTTTTCTGCTGGGCTGTCTTCGTTTACATCACCCACAAGAACCCCCCTTTGGTCTGGTAAATTTAATGCATCTGCCTTAACTTCATCAATATTCTGAATGATAATTCCAAGAAATCCCCTCACTACCTTTCCACTTTTAATAAGCTGTTCCATCACCATTTTTGCCATATTAATCGGTACAGCAAGGCCTACACCTTGAAATCCACGTGATCCCGATATAATTGCCGAATTAATTCCCACTAACTCGCCTTTTAAATTAACCAATGCTCCACCTGAGTTTCCGGGATTAATAGCAGCGTCAGTCTGAATAAAATCCTCAAATTCCGTAAGACGAAAATTTGACCGACCTTTAGCACTTACGATCCCTGCAGTGACAGTATGGGCAAGCTCTTTTGCAAAAGGAGAACCGATAGCAAGAACCCACTCTCCTACCCTTAATTTATCCGAATCACCAATCGGGATGACAGGAAGATTTTCTTCATCTATCTTTAAAACGGCAATATCTGTTTTACTGTCGGTACCAACTATTTTTGCAGTATATCTTTTATCACCCATAAGTTTTACTTTAATATCATCTGCTTTTTCAATAACATGATTATTTGTAATAATATATCCGTCTTCTCTTATAACAACACCCGAACCCAAACCACTCTGACGAAGCTCACCTTCCGGAATAGGAATCCTGAAAAATCTATCAAAGAAATCTCTAAAGCGATCATCTTCACCAAAAGGACTTTGCATTGCTTGTCTTTTGATTATCTTTTCTGTAAAAATTGTTACAACTGATGGATTCGCTCTTTCCGCAACTGAAATAAACGCTTCATTAAAGTTTAATAAATCCGATTCGGAACTGAACTGATAGGAATTATTAGGTTCTGCCTTTAAGACCGAGTCATTATAAGACAGAGATTGGAAACCACCCCCGATATAAATTCCTAATAACAGTATTAAAATTCCACTCAAAAATATCCAGAACTTCTTTTTCATTACGAGTCACCTCCTAAAATTTATTTATTTATATTTTTTATACAATTTTTTAAGCAATTTTGTTCAATACAAATTCCATACCAATTAATAAAAACATCTCTCATTAATTTAAGAGACATTAGATAAATATCTATTAAATTTATAAGTTATTGGAAAAACGGTATCCTTGATTTTTGTATTTTTTATTTCATTTTTAATATGAAAAGCAAAAAGTGTCAAAATGTCATAACAAAAAATGACATAATGGCTTTCCGTATTAAAATAAATGGTTTGTATTAATTTAAAAAGAAAAGATTTAACTATACACAATGGGATAACAATAAAATGAAAAATATAACATCATAAAAAATAGCTTGATTTCATAAATGAATATTGATAAATTAGGTTTAATATTAAGCAATATAATATATAAAAATTTACTTTAAAATGAGGAAAATGCAATGGAGTTTGAACCGGTAATAGGTCTTGAGGTTCATGCACAATTAAAAACTGATTCAAAGATATTCTGCGGCTGTTCAACGAAGTTCGGCAGTGAGCCGAATTCCCAGACCTGCCCTGTATGCACAGGTATGCCTGGAGTTCTTCCGGTATTAAATAAAAAAGTCGTGGAATTTGCAATCAAGATGGCGATTTCGACGGATAGCAAAATCGCTGACAAATCTATTTTAGCCAGAAAAAATTATTTTTATCCTGATTTACCCAAAGCTTACCAGATATCACAATATGAAGAACCCTTTTGCAGCGGTGGTTATGTTGAAATCCAGCTTGACGGAACATGGAAAAAGATATTTTTGACCAGAATACATATTGAAGAAGACGCAGGGAAATTGCTTCACCCTGAAACATATGATATGCACGGAAAATCGAAAGTCGATTTCAACCGCTGCGGTGTACCTCTGATTGAGATAGTTACAGAGCCGGTAATCAGTTCTCCAGATGTAGCTTATCTGTATTTAACAAAACTTAAACAACTTCTTGTATACCTTGAAATTTGTAACGGCAATATGGAGGAAGGCAGTTTAAGGTGCGATGCAAATGTTTCTGTCCGGGAAAAGGGAAGTGACAAACTGGGGATTAAATCTGAGATAAAGAACCTCAATTCATTTAAGGGAGTGGAAAAAGCCTTAGAATTTGAAATTGAAAGACAAAAAAAATTAATAACAAGCGGTGAAAAAATTATCCAGGAAACCCTTCTTTGGGATGCAAATAAAAACATAGCCATCCCTATGCGATCAAAAGAAGAGGCGCACGATTACCGATATTTTCCTGACCCCGATTTAGTTCCATTGTGGGTTGATAACGAGTGGATTAATAGTATCAAGTCGGAAATTCCAGAACTTCCAAAAAATAAAAAATTGAGATTTATTGAACAATATAATCTTTCTGACTATAATGCAGAAATCCTTACCGCCACAAAAGAATTAGGCAATTACTTTGAAGAAACGGTTAAGCATTGTGAAGATTACAAAAAGGCAAGCAACTGGATTATAACCGAAGTATTAAAAATTCTCAATGAAAAAAAGATTGAAATAAATGATTTTAATGTTAAACCGGAAAATTTGGGCTCTATGCTGAAATCTGTTGAAGAAGGTACAGTCAGCAGTAAAATGGCAAAAGAAATATTTGAGGAGATGACACTTTCGGGGAAACCTGCTGATGCTATTATAAAAGAAAAAGGATTAGTTCAAATTATTGATACAGAAGAAATTTCGAAGACAATTGATGATATTTTAGAAAAAAATCAGAATGAAGTTTCTTTATATATTAATGGAAAGGAAAAACTGTTTGGATTCTTTGTTGGTCAGATAATGAAAGCTACTAAAGGTAAAGCCAATCCAAAAATTGTCAATGAAGAACTAAGAAAAAAACTAAATATATTGAAAAAAAAATAGCAAAAAATATTTTATAGGTTAATATGCAAGAGAAAAAACCTGTCCCAAAAAAAGACGAAATAACCGACCCTATATTTCTGAAGCTGAAAGAAGATCTGTCACGAGCAAAATACTTCGTAGAACACAATGACCAAGAAAAAGCTGTCAAATATGCAAAAAGCGCATTTACTCAGGAAATCAATAAAAAAAGTTATTTAAAAGCCATTGATATTTGTAAAGAATTTCGGCTCCTCGACTCGGACATTAAAGCCGCAGCCACTGGACTGTTCACTGTTCGCCTTGAAAACAAAAATTATGAAGAAGCACTTGATGTAATAGAACAATACAAACTTACTGCAAAAGAACTTCCAGACATTGCCTTAGCCGTCTTTAAGAAAAATTTGAAAGCGGATAATTTAGACAAAGCACGGTCAATTAAGAACAAATATGATATAAAAAAAGATAAATTCCTGCCAATTGTGACTGAAATGTTTAATAGCTTTATGTCAAAAGGGATGCTTAATGTAGGTGAAACTCTTATTAAAGATTACCAGCTTCAGGTTCAAGAGGCTGCTGAAGGTTTTATAAACATATTTAAATGGTTTGTTAGAAACAAAAAATACGAAGAAGCCATCAGAATAAAGCAAAAATATACTATTCCAAAAACTCAGGAAACTCAAAAAGCAGCGACTACGGTTTTTAATCAGTTAATACTTATCAAAAACTTTGAACATGCTAATGTTTGGATAAAAGAATTTGGGATTCCAACTGAAGAAATACAAGGTATTGTAATCTATTTGATAGTTCAAAAATTAAAGATAAACTCAATTGATGAAGCAATAGAACTAAAAAATCAATTCAAGCCTCCCGAGTCAATCCTTCTTGAACCTGCATACAAAAGTTTTGAAAAAGTACTCTTTAAAGAAGATATTAACTTGGCAAAAAAAATATATGAAGATTTTAAAATTCCTGATGAAAAAATTGTCCCCGTCACTGCAAAAGTATTTACCTTAAAAATGCACGGAGGTAATTATGATATAGCAGCGGACATTGCAAAAGAATTTAAAATACCCGAGGATGTTGTTACGCCTGCTGCAACAAAGGTATTTGACCTTAATGTAATCAGGGGAAATTATAAGCGTGCTTTAATATTAAAAGAAGAATTTAAAATACCCGAGGAAAATGTTATAAATAATGTTTTAAGAGCTTTCGAGAATAAAATTAATCAGAATAATTTTAACGTGGCAAAAATGATTCTGAATAATTTTAAGCTTCCAAAAGAAAAAGTTAATTTTATAATATCAAAAATTGTCGAATCTTTCGTAAATAAGAACCTGTTGCAAAGAGCTGTTTATCTGGGAAATTTTTTCGACTTACCAAAAAGTAATGTTGAGAAATTAGAATGGAAGCTCTTTAATAGAAAGATGGAAAATGGGCAATATGCCGATGCTTATACTCTTGCTATGGAATATAATCTGTCAACAGAAATGGTCAGTGAGAGAGTAAAATATTATACTAAGTTATTAGAAGAAAGGGGAGCAAAATCAAGTGCCGACCTCATCAGACAAGATTTTAAAATGACAAAAAAAGGATTCTTCAGCAAATTGTTCGGATAAATTTATAACACATTTAAATAAAGATAACCGAAAATTATTTTACCGCAAAATATAAATTATCCTGCCTATTAAAAAATTCAATAAACAAAAAACAAAAAATAAACTTTGATTATTTAAAAAAATAAAGTAATTTAATATACTGGTATAATAATTGCATTTACCTGAATATCGGGATAAAATCGATACATCCGGTAATATAAAAGCGAGGACAAAAATAATGAGAATAAAAATAATAAAAGAAGATATCATTAAAGCAAAAGGTGAATCCTTAATTATTCCATTATTTGAAGAAAAGGCAAAAAGACCGAAATTTCTTAAAACTATAGATTCGATATTAGACAATACAATCGGTAAAATAATTAAAAAAGGATATTTTAAAGGTAAATTGCACGAGATATATTTACTTCCTACTTACGGGAAAATTGGTTCAGAAAATATTATACTTGTGGGGCTTGGAAAGGAAAAAGAATTCATTTTACAGAACATTTTTCAGATAGTGGGAACAATTGGACAATATATCAAAAAAACAAAGTTTAAAAATGCAATTCTACCTGTTTATAATTTATCATTACCATTTCTATCCAAAGGAGAACTCATAAGGATACTTTCACAGGAGTTTGTTTCCGCAGCTTATTCGTTCAATAAATATAAATCCGAGAAAGAGGATAATAACATAAAAGAAATAATATTCATTAATGATACCAGCCGGGAATTTTCTACCCTGAAGAAAGAAATAAATTCAGGTATTGTGATAGGTGAATCTTCAAACTTCGCCAGAGACCTTTCAAATGCTCCTCCAAATGAGATGACGCCGCTTATTTTGGCAAAAGAAGCTAAAATGATGTCAAAAAAATACAAAATAAATTGTAGAGTCTTAGGTCCTGAACAGATAAAAAGGATGAAAATGGGAGCATTTTATGCAGTTGCAAAAGGAAGCAGGAATCCTGCGAGATTGATTGTTATTAAATATAATGGAGGTAAAGTAAATCAGAAACCTATTATAATTATTGGAAAAGGTATCACCTTTGACAGCGGCGGAATTTCCATTAAACCGAGTAAAGATATGGATAAGATGAAACATGATATGTCAGGAGCTTCAACGGTTTTGGGAACATTAAAAGGAGTATCCGAACTAAAACTTCCGATTAATCTGATCGGCATCGTTCCTTCAACCGAAAACCTTCCGGGTGGAAATGCATATAAACCGGGTGATATATTAAAAACTTATTCAGGAAAAACAATAGAAGTATTAAATACAGATGCAGAAGGAAGATTGATATTAGCAGATGCATTATCATACGGGGAAAAACTTAAACCATCATTAATAATAGACTTTGCTACACTCACAGGTGCATGTGTAGTAGCACTTGGGTATCATGCCTCAGCAGTTCTCGGGAATAAAAAGGAACTGATAGATGAGATTATCCAAGCAGGAGAAAATTCCGGTGAACGGGTTTGGAAAATGCCATTATGGAAAGATTATTTTACTTATATAAAAAGCGATGTTGCCGATATTAAAAATACAGGTGGTGGTGGCGGTGGGACAATTACGGCTGCTGCTTTTCTCAATAATTTTATTAACGAAAAAACATCCTGGGCTCATATTGATATTGCTGGAACTGCATGGGTCGAAGATACAAGACCCTACGTTCCAAAAGGCGCAACAGGTGTAGGTGTGAAACTTATGATACAATTTATTTTAAATAGATTGAAAACAAAATAATGTAACTAAATTTTTGGAAAAGCAAAATTTATATTTTTGAATATTTTACCATCTTTTTTGTATAAGATTTTATTACAAGAAACTTTTAAATCAAGAATTATGCGGTTAATAAACTACAAATTATTATTCAAATTATTGATAATTTCATTCGGATTTTTTTCATTCGGATTTTCATCCCCAGCAAAAAACACATCCAAGAAATCAGAGATTTATCAAAGTAATGAAAATTTCCGAATTAATATTGTAACTGCAAAATCATCAAATAATGCCAAGAAAATTGCAGAAAGATTAAATAAGATTATTAAAAAACCGGTTTATATTGAGAAATTAAGCAGTGGATGGAACGTTCAGGTTGGTGGAATTCAAACAATTGAGGAAGCACAATCAGTTAAAAATAAATTGAGAATAATTGGAATTGAAAATCCAAAAATCATAAAAATAGTTGATAGTTCCCAAAAAAATGTCTCTTATTCTGCTTTATCTTTAGACACAGCTTTATCGTCTGATGCAGAAATTGACCTGTATATAACCGAGATAAATTCTGATATAAAAATTGACGGAAACCTCACTGAACCGGAATGGAATTCTGTTTCTTCTTCATTTAACGGATATTTTTTCCAGCAGGAACCTTTTGACCGACAGCCATCAACAGAAAAAACAGAGGTTAAGGTTCTGATTGACAAAAACAACCTATACTTTGGAATAATATGTTACTATAATGAACCTGAGAAAATCTTTGCCAAGACAATGAGAAGAGACGGTCATCTTCATGGTGATGACAATATTGAATTATTTCTCGACACCTATAAAGATGGCAGAAACAGCTTTTATTTTTCCACGAATCCCCTTGGTGCTATGGTAGATGCTGTTGTTACCGATGAGGGAAACTTCATCAATCAGGACTGGGATGCAATTTGGTACTGCAAAACATCAAAAGACAGTGATGGCTGGTGTGCAGAGATACGTATACCATTTAAATCTTTGCGGTTTAAAGAGGGTGAAGACAGTGATTGGGGAATAAATATCGGAAGAGAAATTGCATATAAAAATGAATCGACTTTCATAGTTCCCATACCGCGGTCTTTAAGTCACGGGGGAAAATATAAAGCCTCTCTATTTGCTAATCTGAAAAATGTAAAAAATCCAAAAAGCGGTAAAAATATCCAAGTGATGCCTTATATGTCAGGTGGAAAAGTTTATGAATATGAACCTTATGAAGGTACATCCCGGCTTAGTAGAGGACTCGATATACGATACAGCATAACCCCTAATCTCGTTGCTGATTTTACTTATAAAACCGACTTTGCACAGGTTGAGGCTGATCAGGAAATAGTTAATTTTACAAGGTTTAATATCAATTTACCCGAAAAGAGAGAATTCTTCCTCCAAAGCGCCGGTCTTTTTAATTTTGGCGGAGTAAGGTCAAGAGGTTTTGGAGGCAGCAGCAGAAGAAGAAGTTCAAGTTATATGCTATTTAACAGCAGGTCAATCGGAATTTACGAAGATAATGAAGTGCCTATATTAGGAGGGGCTAAACTTACCGGGAAAGCGGGTAAATACACACTGGGATTTTTAAATATTCAGACTGAAAAGAAAAAGATGCTTATCGATGATGATGATGACGATGCTGATGTTGATTATACCCAGCCATCTACTAACTACACTGTTTTAAAGGTTAAAAGAGATGTGTTTAGAAATTCAAATATAGGATTC
>JAUVVT010000368.1 GCA_030604505.1 bacterium
ATTATTTTCTATTTAAATTTTTTAAAAAAATTAAACCTTATGAGCTAAATCTTCAAAAGTATTAATATGTCTTTTAAGTTTATCCTCGATTTCATTTATCTTATCCTTTAAATTTTCTAAACTTCTCATTAAATTATTAAGAGTTTTCTCAATATATTCCGTATCTAAATACTGAATTATCACTTGCTCTTTAATCCTATTATCAAATTTTGTTTGTGGTATTAATCTTAATTTTTCAATTGACATAAATAGTATAAATTGTTATTTTATTTTTGGATAATTACAACTAATAAAATAAATTTAATAGAGGGAAATATGGTCAAAAAAAATATGACTCGTCGTAGATTTATCGCAGCAGCATCAGCTGGAACTATTGCAACTGCTGCAGTGGGAATTGGTGCATATGGTAATATAAATAAAAAAACAGGAAAACTTGCACTACTTGGAGGTCAACCAGTTCGGACCAAAGGATTTCCTCGCTGGCCCAATCCAGATGAAAAGACAGTTAAATCAATGGTTGCTACTACAAGGAGTGGAATTTGGTGTAGAATTCAATCCAAGTCAGGTACAGTCCCGACTTTTGAAAAAAAGTTTGCAGAATTAATAGAAGTAAAATACTGCGTAGCCACCGGCTCAGGAACTCAAGCTTTACACACGGCATTGGCAAGCCTTGGTGTTGACGGTGGAGATGAAGTTCTTGTTCCACCTTATACAGATCCAGGCTCGATAGCTGCGATTTTCGTATGTCCGGCTCTGCCTGTTATTATTGACATAGACCCGGAATCTTTTCAAATTGACCCTGATAAAATAGAAGAAAGAATTAATGAAAATACGAAAGCGATTATGCCTGTACACATTATGGGACAACCTGCCGACATAGATAGAATTATGAATATCGCAAAAAAGCATAATTTGAAGGTTATAGAAGATACCTGTCAAGCACACCTTGCAGAATACAGAGGTAAAAAGTGCGGAACGATTGGTGAGTTAGGGTGTTTTAGTTTTCAAACAAGTAAAGTTCTTGCTTGTGGAGAAGGGGGAGCAGTAATCGGAAATGACGAAGATATCATGGACAAATGTTACACTTTCCAGAATCGCGGGACATCACGAAGGGGAATTACTGAGGTTGGAGCACCAAAATACAGGATGAACGAATTTGAAGCAGCAGCGTTACTTCCTCAGCTGGAAACTCTTGAAGAAATGTCTGTCAGGCGCAATGAAAACGCAGTCTATCTGACGTCAAAACTTAAAGATATTCCGGGTATTAATCCGCAAAAGTTATATGATGGTACAACAAGAGGAACTTATTATAAGCATGGATTTATATATAAAAAAGAACATTTTAACGATATTGATCGAAGTAAATTTCTAAGAGCCCTCAAAGCTGAAGGTATTTCCTGCAGTGGATATATTAATTTTAGATTGGATAAAGAACCCTGGATTGAAAACGAATTAAATTCAAATACTTTTCGTAAACTTTATTCAAAAGAGAGACTTCAAAAATACCGCGAGGAAAATAACTGTCCCAAGAACAATCAAATTTGCGATGAGATGGTTGTTTTCAGTCAGAATCAACTTCTCGGACCGAAAGAGGATATGGATGATATTGCCAATGCTATCTCTAAAATCTACGACAATAGAGAACAACTGGCATAATTGTAAAACATAAATTATTGAACTGCAATTTTTGTGTTATCGATAGAAATAGTAAAATGAAAACAAAAATAATTTTCAGAATCAATTTAATTCTATTTATTATTTTATTATCGGGTTTTTATCAGAAAATTTTTAGTGCTCTAAAAGGTGGAACTGCAAAGGTAAATATCACACCGCCTGTTGGAATCTGCTGGGCTTTTGATGATAAACCATTGGTTGATATTGCCGATGAACTCTATGCAAAAGCCCTGGTTCTGGATGATGGATTTGCCAAAATTGCAATAATTTCCACAGATTTATTATGGATTCCTGGCAATATGACATCAGAAATACGCCAGATTATAAAAGAAAAAACAGGTATTCCTGAAATAAATATCCTTGTGTGTGCAACACATACTCACTATGTACCGAATATTTATTCGAGACATGTTACAACTTCGCCCATTGATACTCCTTATGTACAAACACTTACCAAACAAATTGCAAGTGCAGCATTTATAGCTTATAAAAACATGAAAGATGTTAAAGTAGGTGCTGCAAAAGGCGAGATTCCTGAAATTATATATAACCGCCGAACAAAAAGGACTGATGGAACTATACAAATGAGTTTTACGCTTCCACAGGATACTTCAGAACTGATATTTGGTCCTATTGATCCAGAAGTTGGCATAATTCGTATCGAAGATAATAATAGTAATATCCTTGCCTCAGTTATAAATTTTTCCTGCCATCCAACGAGTGCTGGTTATGAAGATATGTCGTATATTATTTCTGCTGATTATCCGGGATACACTACAAAGGTTATCGAGCAGATGGAGGGTGGAATTTGTCTTTTCACTCTTGGAACAGCAGGAGATATAGTTGTCATTGAGCGGGGTGAAAAGCAGCGTCAGCAAATAGGCACGGCTCTGGGGGCAGAGGCTTTAAGAAGAATTCAACGTGTTCCTACTACTGATGATGTTTCTATTAAGATATTAAAAAAAAATGTGACACTTCCCTTAAAGAAAAAAATTTCGTCTGACAGTATCTTATACAGTGATTCAACGAAAAACTACATTAATACTGAGATTCAGGCTTTTTCAATAGGGGATATTTATATTTTAGGACTTCCAGGGGAGATTTTAGTCGAATTGGGATTGGAGATAAAAAATAGATTTCGTGATAAAAACCTTTTTATTATCACTCTAAGCAATGATATAGTCGGATATGTCTGTCATAGTGAGGCATATGATGAGGGAGGATATGAGCCAACCAGAGGGACAAATTTAGCAAAAGGTGCAGGTGAAATAATAATTCAGGAATCAGTTAATATTTTAAATCAACTCAAATAATTTTAATTTTGATATGTGGAAGGTAATATTTTAAAATCGAAAGTTGAAAAAAATCGAATATGGATTCTTTGAAAGAGTGAGCATTTTTTGAGTTAATATTACATAAAAATCCATATTTAATATCCATTTTAGATTAAAGGATTTATACCATGAAATCGCCAACAAATAATAACAAATTAACGAGAAGACATTTCACAAAAAAAAGTTTATTTGGAACAGGCATTCTGATAAATACAGGTAAATATTTTCAAATTAAAGGAAAAAAACTTGTCTCAAAAGAGATTGATATGAAATATAGAATACTTGGGAAATCCGGATTGAAGGTTTCTGAAATTGGGTTAGGAAGGTTAGAGACACAAGGTGAAAA
>JAUVVT010000043.1 GCA_030604505.1 bacterium
ATTAGTAAATCCGAACTTTGGTACTCTTCTCTGAAGCGGCATCTGTCCGCCTTCGTACCCATACTTTTTCCCAGCTCCCGAACGCGACAGCTGGCCTTTGTGTCCTCTGCCGGAAGTGCCACCATAACCTGATCCGATACCTCTCCCTAATCTTTTTCTTTCTTTTCTTGAACCACTTGGCGGTTTTAATTCGTTAAGTTTCATCTTTTATTTCACTTCTTCTACTTTTACCAGATGTTTTACACTATTAACCATCCCTCTTATATGGGGAACATCATTTTTGATTATACTATTGTGCAATCTTTTTATTCCAAGAGCTTCTATAGTTTTTTTGATTCTTTTTTTCTGACCGATAACACTCCTAATCTGTGTTATTTTTATTTTCTTTTCCATATTCAAATATTAAATTTTTTATTTTATTCAAAAACCTCTGATATTTTAATTCCTCTCTTTTTTGAAACCGAGTAGGGATTATCCATACTTTCTAAAGCTACCATAGTTGCTTTAACAACATTGTGAGAATTTGAAGAACCAAGAGATTTTGCAAGGATATCCTGAATCCCAGCAGCTTCCATAATGGCTCTCACTGGTCCACCTGCTATAATTCCTGTTCCGGGGGAAGCAGGTTTAAGAAAAACCTTTGCAGCACCATATTTTCCAATGATTTCATGTGGAACAGTATTTTTTTGAATTGGCACATGAACTAGATTTTTCTTTGCGTTTTCAATTCCTTTTGAAATAGCATCGGTTACTTCATTCGCTTTTCCAAGCCCCGCTCCCACATAACCGTTACCGTCACCGACTACAACTATTGCATTAAAGCTAAATCTTCTGCCTCCCTTTACAACTTTTGCCACTCTATTAATATGAACGACATTTTCTTTTAATTCTAATTCTCCGATCTTCATCATATTTTCAAATCCTCCACCAAATTTTTAGATTCTAAAATTTCAATCCTGTTTCTCTTGCGCCATCTGCAAGTGCTTTAATCCTGCCATGATATTTATATCCGCTTCTGTCAAAAACTACTTCTTTAATATTTTTCTCCAATGCTTTTTCAGCTATACATTTTCCCACTTCTTTGGCAACCTCACATTTTGTCTTTTTTTGCAATTCTTGCGAATTCTTTAACAGTGTACTGCTGTTAACAGATATTATGGTGATATTTGCTATATCATCATTCAATTGAGCAATAATATTCTTTATTCCTCTGTAAACCATAAGACGGGGTCTTTCAGGCATACCTGATATCTTTTTCCTTATTCGTCTTTTTAATTTTTCATGCTTTTTCGCTAATATTTTACTTTTTAACTTCATTACCTTATTCCAAAACAGATTATTTTAGTTATTCAGCAGTTTTTCCAGCTTTCCTTTTAATTTCTTCACCCAAATACTTAATCCCCTTACCTTTGTAAGGTTCAGGTGGTCTGAATGATCTGATTTTTGCTGCAACCTGTCCAACCAATTCCTTATCTATGCCGCTTATATTAATTATCTGTCTATTCAAATCTATAATTATTCCGGCTGGTGGTATAAAAGCTATTGGATGAGAAAATCCAAGATTAAACATAATAACCGAACCTTTTTTTCCAACCCTGTATCCGATACCAACAACCTCGAGTGACTTTTTAAATCCCTCTGTTACACCGACAACCATATTATTAATCAATGATCTGGTCAAACCGTGAAGAGACATATGAAACTTAGTTTCTGAAAAACGCTTTACAGAAATAACATTGTCTTCAATTTCAACTTTAATATAAGGATGAATTTCCCGCTCTAATTCTCCTTGGGGACCTTTAACCTTAATATTTTGCCCGTTCAGTTCTACCTTCACAGACTCGGGAATCTTAATCGGTTCTTTACCTATTCTAGACATATTATATTCCTTAAAATTACAATTTAATTTCTACCAAACATAACAAATAACTTCTCCCCCGACCATATTCTTTTTTGCGTCCATATTTGTCATTACACCTTTAGGAGTGCTTAAAATTGCAATTCCCAAATTATTCCTTACACGTGGTATCTCATTAACTTTAACATACCTTCTTAAGCCGGGCTTACTTATTTTTTTAAGCCCTCCTATAATGCTCTTTTCATTTTCATCATATTTTAGATATATCCTGATAAATCCCTGTCTTCCATCATCAATAAGTATATAATTTGAAATATATTTTTTCTCAAACAGAATCTGGGTAATCTCCCGTTTCAGTTTTGACGAAGGTATATCAACATTTTTATATTTCGCTTTTGCAGCATTTCTTATTCTGGTTAAATAATCCGCTATTGGGTCACTCATTGACATATAAAAACTCCTTAATTTCCAATAAAAAATTACCAGCTTGCTTTTACAATACCTGGAATCTGCCCCATAAGGGCAAGTTCCCTAAAACAAATTCGACACAGACCAAACTTTCTTATATATGCACGGGGTCTTCCGCATCTTGAACATCTGTTATATTTTCTTACTTTATACTTTGGTTCCTTTTTATGCTTTGCCAATAAAGATTTTTTCGCCAACTTTTAATCCTCTTTTTCAAATCCTCGTTTTGGAAGATTATAATTTATTATCATATACTGAAAGGAAATCCAAATTCCTTTAATAACTCAAATGCTTCTTTGTCTGTTTTAGCATCAGTAACAATAGTTATATCCATTCCCATTATTGTTTCAACATCATCGTAATTTATCTCAGGAAAAATAATCTGCTCTTTTATTCCAAGATTAAAATTTCCCCTGCCGTCAAATGATTTATCCGAAAATCCTCTAAAATCTCTTATTCTTGGTATTGCCATAGCTATTAATCTGTCAAAGAATTCATACATTTTATTACCTCTGAGGGTAACACGGCACCCGATCTGAGTTCCTTTTCTTAGTTTAAAGTTAGATATAGATTTCTTCGCTTTAGTGGGGACTGCCTTTTGTCCACTTACAATACCTAAATCTTTCATACCGGCTTCAATTAGCTTTGGATTCTGTGTTGCTCCTCCAATACCTATATTCAGAGATATCTTTTCCAACTTTGGAACCTGCATCACGTTCTTATAATTAAAAGTCTTAATTAACTTTGGAACAACATTCTCCCGATAGGTTTTCTTTAATCGAGGCACATAAGCTGAATCTATTTTTGTTTTTTTGCTGCTTGCCTTTTTTTCTGCTGTTTTTTCATCAGCTGCTTTCTTGTCAGTTGTTTTTTTGTCGATATCCTTTTTTGTCATTTGATTTCCAAGAAATATTTTATAAAGTGATGACCTTTAAAATTTATCGAATCAGGCGCTTAAAATCATTTCGCCACAATTTTTGCAAACTCTTGCCTTTTTTCCATCTTCAAGTATTTTAACTCCTATCCTTGTAGGGGTATCACATTTACCGCATATAACCATCACGTTTGATGCCTGAATAGTTCCTTCTTTTTCAATAATCCCGCCCTTTGGAATTTTCTGTGTTGGTTTTGAATGCCGTTTAATTAATCGAACTCCTTCAATAATTACCCTGCTTGTTTTCGGGTATACCTTTAATACCTTGCCCTTTTTGCCACTTTCATTGCACGAAATAACTAAAACTAAATCACCTTTTCGTACTCTCATAATATATTTTTATCCAATTAATACTTTATAGTACTTCAGGAGCAAGAGAAACAATCTTCATAAATTTTTTTTCTCTAAGTTCTCTTGCAACCGGTCCAAAAATTCTCGTTCCTCTTGGTTCAAACTGGTCATTAATTAAAACAGCGGCATTTTCATCAAATCGGATATACGAACCATCTTTTCTTTTTATTTCTTTTTTTCCTCTTACTATAACTGCTTTAGACTTTTCGCCCTTTTTTACACTTCCACCGGGAATAGCACTCTTAACAGAGACAACTATTACATCCCCGATTTTTCCGGATTTTTTTCCGGAGCCACCTAACACGCGGATACACATTACCTTTTTTGCTCCTGTATTGTCAGCAACATTAAGTCTGGTTTGTTCTCTTATCATCTCAAAACCTCCGTATCAAGCCAATTCTGCTTTTTTCAGAATTTCAACTAATCTCCATCTTTTCCGTTTACTTAAAGGGCGAGTTTCCATAATTTTGATGGTATCACCAATACTGCTTTTGTTTTCTTTATCATCAACCAAAAATTTCCTAGACAGGGTAATATATTTTCCATAAAGCGGATCTTTCACTCTACGCTCTACCCTAACTATACAACTACCTGTCATTTTATCGCTCACTACTGTCCCAATTCTCGTTTTTCTAAGTCCTCTATTTTTCATACCTGTTTAACCTTCGGTTTTCTTATATCTAACTCATATTCTCGTAAAAGAGTTTTTATTTGAGAGATTTCTCGCCTTGTTGTTCTTATTTTCAGCGGATTATCCAATTGATGCGTCGCGTGTTGAAACATAAGATTAGACAACTCTAATTCAATATCTCTCAGTCTTAATTTTAATTCCTCAACAGGAAGTCCTTTTAATTCTTCCATTTTCATATCTATTATGCTCCCCCTTCATCTGCACTAATAAATCTTGTTTTTATTGGAAGCTTGCTTCCAGCAAGCCTCATTGCTTCTTTTGCTGTATCTTTTGGGATGCCTTCCAGTTCAAATAGAATTCTACCTGGTTTAACAACTGCTACCCAATATTCGGGTGCTCCCTTTCCTTTTCCCATTCTCGTCTCAGCAGGTTTTTTAGTCACAGGTTTATCCGGAAAAATCCTTATCCAAACCTTACCGCCTCTCTTTATATATCTTGTCATCGAGACTCTTGCAGCCTCGATCTGCCTTGCAGTCATCCAACAGGGTTCCAAAGCTTTAAGACCATACTGACCAAAACTCACAGTATTACCTCTTTGAGCTTTACCGGACATTTTTCCCCGCTGCTGCTTTCTCCATTTTATTCTCTTTGGCATTAACACAATATTTATCCCGAATATTTTTTATTAAGACTGTTCTGTTGTTCCAAAGACTTCGCCAAGAAATATCCAAACTTTAACACCTATTGTACCATAAGTAGTATGAGCAGTAGTTCTTGCAAAATCAATATCAGCCCTTAGTGTATGAAGAGGAATTCTTCCGTCTTTATATTGTTCTCTTCTTGCCATTTCAGCTCCGCCAAGTCTCCCGCTGCACATAATCTTTATGCCTCCTGCACCCATTCTCATTGCTGACATTAAAGCTTTTTTCATAACACGTCGGTATGAAATTTTAGATTCTAACTGTTTTGCTATATTTTCTCCAACAAGATAAGCATCCAATTCTGGTCTTTTTATCTCATTTATATTTAATTGTACTTCTTTATCTGTAATCTTTTTCAATTCTTCTTTTAATTTATCAACCTCTGTTCCTTTTCTTCCGATCACAATTCCGGGTCTTGCTGTGTTTATATTCAATGTTATCTTCTGAGGTGTTCTTTCGATTTCAATTTTTGATACACCGGCATTCTGAAGACGGTTTTTGATATATTTTCTTATCATCAAATCTTCAGAAAGTTTTCCCGCAAAGTTTTTCTCATCAAACCAGTTAGAATCCCAGTTTTTAATTATTCCTAACCTCAAACCTATCGGATTAGTTTTTTGACCCATAAATTACTCCTTAATTTTCTAAAAAATTAATCGCTAACTATTATTGTTATATGACTTGTTCTTTTACGTATTCTTGTTGCCCTTCCCATAGCTCTCGGCTTAAATCTTTTAGATACTGGACCTTCATTAACCAATGCATTTTTAACAAAATATTCTTCAACATTTACTTTATTGCTTCCTTCTTCATTTATTACATTTGCAATAGCAGACCTTATTGCTTTTTCGACAGGAATAGAAGCTTTTTTTGGACAAAAATGAAGTATACTCAAAGCATCTTCAACCTTTTTGCCTCTGATCAAATCAAGAATTATCTGCACCTTTCTGGGTGCCATTCTAACATATTTTGATATCGATTTACCTTCAATCATAACTATAGTACTCACTTCTTCTATTTTACAGCTGTGGAACGCTCACTCATTCTTCCACTGTGTCCTCTGTAGGTTCTTGTGTGCGAAAACTCACCAAGCTTATGTCCAACCATATTTTCCGTAATATATACTGGAATAAATTGTTTTCCGTTATGGACAGCAATTGTATGACCCACGAAATCAGGAGATATTGTGCTGGCTCGCGCCCAGGTCTTTATAACTTTTTTCTTATTGGTTTTATTTAACTCTTCGATCCTTTTCAATAATTTTGCGTCAATATATGGTCCCTTTTTTAACGATCTGGACATATTACTTATCTCTTCTTTTTACTATATATTTATCTGAACTCTTTCCTTTTTTTCTTGTTCTATATCCTTTTGTTATCCATCCCCAGGGTGAACAAGGATGTCTTCCGCCTGATGACTTGCCTTCTCCACCGCCCATAGGATGGTCGACCGGATTCATAACAACACCGCGGACTTTGGGTCTTCTTCCGAGCCATCTTGTTCTGCCGGCTTTACCTGATGATATATTCTCGTGTTCAAGATTACCAACCTGCCCAATAGTAGCACTGCATTCCAGTCTGATCATTCTTACCTCACCTGAAGGCAATTTTACCTGTGCATAATCGCCTTCTTTCGCAAGAAGCTGTGCTGCGGTCCCGGCACTGCGGGCTATTTGTCCACCCTTATCTTTTTTAAGTTCCACGTTATGAATAAATGTACCAAGAGGTATTTTTGAAAGTGGAAGAGTATTTCCAACCTTTATATCTGCCTCAGGACCATTAACAATTTCTTCATTGACTTTTAGACCGCTTGGAGAAATAATATATCTCTTTTCTCCATCTGCATAATGCAACAGAGCAATACTGCTTGTTCTGTTTGGGTCATACTGGATAGAATGAACTTTAGCCGGAATATTAATCTTATTTCTTTTGAAATCAATTATTCTATATCTTCTCTTATGTCCACCGCCACGATGTCTTACCGTAATTCGTCCTAAATTATTTCTGCCGCCGCTCTTCTTTATAACAGTTATCAGCGACTTCTCAGGTCTATAATCACCAAGGTCTTTAAAAATCGGTACGATTCTATATCTCAATGTTGGTGTCGTGGGTTTATATTTCTTCAATAACATCTAAAATTATACTCCTTCAAACAACTCAATTTTAAATCCCTCTTGGAGAGTAACTATTGCTTTTTTCCAGTTTCTTCTCCTGCCTTCAAATCTTCCCATTTTCTTCATTTTGCCGCTAATGTTCATTACGCGAACATTCTTTACCTTAACATTGAATCTATCCTCTATCCTCTTTGCAATTTCAATTTTGTTTATATCAGGATGAACTTCAAAACCGTATTTGTTAGTGGTTTCCTGAAGTTTTACCATTTTTTCTGTAAGCAATGGTCTTATTATCTGATTCATTTTTCTAATTATTCTCAAAAAGTGCGTTTATTTTTTCAAATGCACTTTTTTGAATTAAAAAATTTTCACAATTCATTATATCATATGTCGATAACGCATCAACTATCCTTACTGTTAGATTAGGAATATTTCTGCAGGATTTGTAAATATTTTCGGTTTTCTCCTTCAGTACAAAAAGCACATTATTATTTTCTATTTCTAACGATCTTAAAATATTAAAGAAATTTTTTGTTTTTACTCCTTCAAAGCTAAAATCTTCAACAACAGTAATTTTCCCTTCTTTTAACTTAAACATCAGTGCTGAAATCTTTGCTAATCTTTTTACCTTCTTTGGAAGTTTATAACTGTAGCTATGTGGTACTGGACCAAAAATCCTGCCGCCTCCTCTCCACAACGGAGAATTATTGGTTCCTGCTCTTGAATTTCCTGTTCCTTTTTGTCTGTATGGTTTTCTTCCTCCACCGCGTACCATTGAACGGCTTTTAGTCTAATGTGTTCCCTGTCTGCTGTTTGTCATCTGGGAAATAACTGCATAATAAACAGCATTCTTACTGGGCTTTTTTTCTGTAAGCCCGAAATTTACTGCTATGCTTTCTTTTTCTTCTGAACCGTCTATTTTAAATATTGGAAGTTCCATTTTTTTCTATTTTCTTTTATTTGAAACAAAAAAACTATTTTTTTACAATTTCAAGCAACCCGTTATTAGGACCGGGCACACCTCCCTTAATATAAATTAAATTTTTTTCTACATTAACTTTCATAATTTCAAGATTTTTAACTGTTACTCTCTTGTTTCCCATTCTACCTGGCATTTTCATACCTTTTATAACCCTCGATGGACTCGAAGACTGTCCGATTGAGCCGGGAGCTCTTAGTCTGTCTGACTGCCCGTGTGTTTGCTGACCTCCACTAAAATTATGCCTCTTCATAACACCGGCAAATCCTCGTCCTTTGGATAACCCGGTAACACTAACCTTTTCACCAACAGAAAAAATATCAACCTTTAATGAATCTCCAAGTTTGAGGTCCTTATAATTATCAAATTTAAATTCCTTGAGCATTTTTAGGGGCTCTACATTTGCCTTGGCAAAATGATTCAATAAAGGCTTAGTAGTTCTCTTCTTTTTCTTTGTAGAAAAGCCAACCTGAACAGCATCGTAACCATCATTTTCGATAGTTTTTATCTGCGTAATATAACAGGGACCGGCTTCAATAACCGTCACTGGAACACTGAATCCCATCTCATCAAAAAAATTTGTTATCCCAATCTTTTTTGCTAACAAACCTTTCATTTTACACCTTTATCTCGATATCAACACCTGCCGGCAACTCAAGCTTCATCAATGCATCGATCGTCTTACTCGATGAATTTAAAATATCAATTAATCTTTTGTGAATTCTGGTTTCAAACTGCTCTCTCGACTTTTTATCCACATGAGGAGATCTTAAAACTGTAAAAACAGTCCTCTTTGTTGGCAGAGGAATCGGTCCGGATATCAAAGCCCCTGTTGATTTAGCAGTTCGAACTATTTTATCTGTTGATTTATCAATTAGCGTATGATCGTAAGCTTTTAGTTTTATCCTTATTTTCTGTTTTGCAGCCAAACCATATCTCCCATATTATTGCTATTTAAACCTAAAAATTTTTTACTTATTCAATAACTTTAGTAACAACTCCTGCTCCCACTGTTCTTCCGCCTTCCCTTATAGCAAACCTCAAACCCTCTTCCATCGCTATCTGTGTTATAAGCTCAG
>JAUVVT010000415.1 GCA_030604505.1 bacterium
CCCGGGAGGTGTCATCGGTGCTTCTCAGGAGATATACGAAGAGGTTAAAAAAATAAGAAGTTCAGGGAAAATAATTGTAGCTTCAATGGGAAATGTTGCTGCTTCCGGAGGATATTATATTGCGTTAGGTGCCAATAAAATCATTGCAAACCCGGGAACTATAACAGGAAGTATTGGAGTAATCATAGAATTATTAAACTTCGAAAAACTTGCTGATAAAGTGGGTATAAAATCGGAGATGATAAAAAGCGGAAAGTTTAAAGATTCAGGGAATCCCTTCAGAACCCTGACAGATGAAGAAAGACGATATTTTCAGGGAATGATTGATGATTCATTTCAGCAATTTGTCGACGTAGTCCATAAAGAGAGAGGTATCGATAAAGAAAATCTGTATAAGATTGCTGACGGAAGGGTATTTACAGGTAAACAGGCTAAGGAATTAAATCTAATAGATGAACTTGGAGGTTATGAAGATGCAATTTCACTGGCAATTAAACTTGCCGGAATAAGTGAAGATGCCAAAATAATAAAAGAAAGAAGAAGAAGATTTAACATATTTGATTTACTTTTCGGTGACCTTGAAGAAACCATTTTTAAACTTAGATATAATATAATATTCGGATACATAATGGATTAAAACTTAGTTATTATTCCTAATACACTTCGAAAACACAGGTTTTATATAAAGTTTTGAAGTAATAAGAAAGGGATATACAAAAACAATTATCAGTATTTGTTGGGAGTATACAATCATTTATATAAAAAAGGAGGTTGCAATTGACAAAAGCAGATATTGTCAGTCGTATTTCCGAAGCAATCGGTTTAACAAAAGTTGATACTGAGGCAGTCGTCAATGGTTTTATTCATTCTATAGGTGATGCGCTTAAAAGTGGGGAAGGTGTAGAAATCAGAGGATTCGGTACTTTTAGAGTAAAAGAAAAAAAGGCGAGAATCGCAAGAAATCCGAGAACTGGAGAAAAAGTTATGGTTCCGCAAAAGATGGTTCCATTTTTTAAACCATCAAGAGAGCTAAAAATATCAATAGACAACAGCTATAAAAACAGAGACTGACTTCGTGAAAATAAAGTGCCAATATTGTGGGCAAATTTTAATTTCAAATGCCAGTTTTTGCTCTAAGTGCGGGAAGCCCATAAAAAACAAACTATGCGCAAAATGCAAAACAATAAATGAGCTTGACGCGAAGTATTGTATCAACTGCGGGGATAAATTAGAAACCAAGAAAAATATTAGATACAATAAGACAAAAAGTGACAGGAAAAAGCTTCCGTTTATATTTTTCGGAATATTTATTCTTGTATCAGCTTTATCGATATTTATATTTTTAAAAGTTATAAATCTTAAAAATGAAAAGTCTGATAATACTGCTGTTAATCAAATTAAAATTGATAATAAAATTATAAATAAAATAAACTTATTAAAAGAGAATATCAAAAAGAATAAAAATGATGTTGAATCATATATAGAGCTTGGAAATATTTTTTTTGATATTGATAATAAATCTGAGGCGATTTTATATTATCAGAAGGCGCTTGAGATAGACTATACAACTGCAGATGTTCGAATAGATATGGCAATCTGTTATTTTGAATCAGGTGATGCGGAAACTGCTATCAGCGAAATTGAAAAAAGTCTTCAATTTCATCCTGACCATCCAAATGCTTTATATAATTTGGGAATAATTAACTACTCAATAGGAAGAACAAAAAAGGCAGCTCAATGGTGGAATAAGTTTCTCATTGTTGAACCACAAGGCGAATTATCAGAGAAAGCCAAAGAATTTTTAGGTAAAATTACTGAATGAAATATTCATTTTAAACATACACTTAATTATCAAATTTCGAAAGGAGGCGCAACTTGCCAAGCGGTAAAAAGAAAAAAAGGCATAAAATAGCCACTCATAAAAGAAAAAAAAGATTAAGAAAAGACAGACACAAGAAAAAAATTAGATAATTAAATTCCATATTAAAAAAACTTTAAAATGGACCCCATATCGAATCAACAGGAAAAAATCTATACTGTCAGTGAGATAACCAGTGAGGTAAAACAGCTGTTAGAGGGGAATTTCCAATTTATCTGGGTTAAAGGTGAAATATCTAATTTAAAAAAACACTCATCCGGTCATTATTATTACACATTGAAAGATAGCAATGCTCAAATTGCCTGTGTAATGTGGAAATGGCGGAATATGCGGATGAATTTCATTCTCGAAGACGGAATGGAAATTATTGCCGGAGGCAGTCTAACTGTCTATGAGAAACACGGAAAATACCAATTAGATACTGAAACCATTCACCCAATTGGAATTGGAGAACTTCAGCTTGCTTTTGAAAAACTTAAAAAAAAGTTGAACAAAGAGGGGCTTTTTGATGAAGAATATAAAAAATCCCTGCCAAATTTTCCTTGGAGAATCGGAGTAGTAACATCGCCCACTGGTGCGGCGATTCAGGATATTCGAAGTGTAATCAGCAGACGCTTTCCTCAGGTACAGATTATTATCAATCCCGTGAAGGTTCAGGGAGAAGGAGCCGCCCAGGAAATCTGCAACGCCATAAAAGAATTTAATGAATACGGCAAGGTTGATTTGATTATTGTAGGAAGAGGAGGGGGTTCACTTGAAGATCTTTGGGTTTTTAATGAAGAAATCGTGGCACACGCAATTTTCGATTCAAAAATCCCAATAATTTCAGCAGTCGGACATGAAATAGACCACAGCATTTCAGACTTTGCAGCAGACAAAAGAGCCCCAACGCCTTCAGCTGCAGGAGAAATGGCAGTTCAAAATAAAGCGGAAGTCGATTTATATATAAACCAGCTATTTAAGAAAATTTTTCAAAATCTTAAAAACAAAATAGATTTGGAACGGCAAAAACTCCAATCTATCGAATCAAGTTACGC
>JAUVVT010000130.1 GCA_030604505.1 bacterium
GACCTCTCAGAAAAGTCAATACGATTTGATTATAAAGCAGGAAAATTAATAACCATTATTGGTATCCCATCAGCATTTTTACTGCATGGATACGTGGGATTTATTTTCGGTTCCGTGAAGGCAAATCCATGGTGGAGCAGCGTGTTGATGCCGATTGTATTTCTATTCTCAGCAATTGTTTCTGGAATTTCATTGATGATTTTAATTTATGGCGTAACAACACTTTTTCGATTGAAACCTATTAATATGGCATGTATGGATAAATTGGCTTCATTTCTGCTGTATGCAATGATTCTGGATGTTTCTCTCGAAACACTGGATTTTATTCATCGTATGTACGAATCGGTTGAATCTATCCATATCTTAGTGCAGTTGATTTCACAAAAATTGTTTATAAGTCTTGTAGTAATTCAAGTATTATTGGGAACATTACTGCCTTTGGGCGCCTTAGCATTTGTAAAGCTATCGCGGTTACCCGATGAGCTGCGGAGACTGATATATTTCGGAACAGCGATTTTGGTTCAAATCGGGATATTCAGTACAAGGTGGAACGTCGTTATCGGGGGACAATTATTTTCGAAAAGCTTCCGGGGGCTAACTCATTATAAAATGGAGCTTTTAGGTATCGAAGGCCTTTTGATATCTATTGTTTTATTAATTCTTCCCCTGTTCACTTTGTACATACTTACAAAAATCCTTCCGCCCTGGCCCGAAGCTGAGACAACAACTTAATCTTTTATTAAAAACAAATCTTCTCAATAAAATATAATAATATTTACTATAAACAAACTCTTCTACTATATTTTAGTAAAACTCACTTTAAGGATTTAACCCCGTATGACATTCATAGCACCCTGATAATTTCCAGTCATCTCCAACATCAACCGGATGTTTAAATTCTACTCCATCCATTGTGAATGCTTCTTCTTTTTGACCGTTGAGTTCTTGCGAAAAAATTGTATGACATAGAAAACAATCATTCGATAGCGATTCTCCGTATTCGTTAATATGTTTATTATCATGACACCTATAACACCCGGGAAAATCAAGATGCCCTATATTGTCAGGATATACCGACCATTTAACCCCCATCTCAGGAAAAATATTGCGTGTGTAAATCTTCTGCAATTCTTTAATTGATCGTTCTATGCTGTCTTTTTGTTTTTCAAATAAATCCGGATAATCTTCTCTGTAAAACCTCCAAACCTTTTCGGCAATCGTGTTTACTGCTATTTCTTTAGTCTCATAATCTTCAAAAAAAAGTTCCATTGAAATATTTTTAATCATAGGTAACGATTTATCAATCCGATTTAAAAGGATTGCCTCATTGACCGCAAGACTTGGTGTATTAAATATATGAGTTGGTCTGTTGTGGCAATCCATGCAATCCATTATATGAGTTTTACTTTTTGATAATAATTCCTCAGAAGGCGGCTCCTCTTCATTAATATATGTTTTTACTTCCCCGGTTGATAAATTAGTAGAGCGAATCCATGGAATGTTTTCATTCTTTTCGTCTGCCGATATAAATTCTATTTTACTTTGAATATTCATGTGCAAGTGAATACCTTCGGTTTTGCCGGTTTTAGGATTTCCTCCGCCAACTTTTATTAGCATGTTAATTTCATATTTCGTGTTCTCTTCGTCACTCAAATAATAAGTAAATATCTTTTGCTTTCCACCATAAAATTGCTCGGGCCAATGACAATGCTCGCATGTTTCTTGAGCCGGCCTAAGATTTTTAATAGGTGTTGTAATAGGTTTAGGATATTTATTTGCTAATGTTGCATAAACCTGATATGCACCCGAAAGCTTAGATTTAACATACCAATTGGCTCCTGTTCCAACATGACACTCAGCACAGGATACTCGTGCATGAGGACTGTCAAGGTAAGCTTCATATTCAGGATGCATTATAGAATGACAGATTTTACCGCAAAAAACTACCGAATCAGTGAAATTATAAGCTTGATAACCTCCCACAGCGCTCAATACTATGAAACCAATTAAAACCATCAAAAAAAGTAAAAAAGCATTCCTGTGTTCCGGTTGGTTAAAATCAATATTTGGAAGACGACGTTCTTTTATTTCTTTCTTTTTTAATCGACGCCGCCTCTCAATATACATGCCGAATGGTATGATAAATAACCCCAGTATCAAAAAAAGCGGGAAAATCATATAGGTTACAATACCAATATAGGGATTATCCGGAGCTAAAAAAATATTAGCAAAAAAGAGAATTACAATGGCAAAAAAACTGACTAAAGCAATAAGAATTCCCATTAAACTAATGGGATTAAACAACGAAGATGGCAATTTTCGTTTCATAATAATTTTACCTTTTTAAATCGAGTTCGTTTCAAAAAATCCTTTTATGCATTAGAATTTTTAATAAGATTATATAATTTAAAAAATTGCCCGAAAACCAGTGCGGTCTTGTCTAAAATATTATAAAAGCGTGAACACTAATTTTTTATTTTCAGTGTACCTTACTACGTTTTTTAATAATCCTGAATTTGTTTTTCTTATTAATTTTTGAAAGATTATCAAATATAATCCTTAGGTATGCATTAATGATATTTATAATAAAGTGCATGATAAATGAAATCCTAATAGCTTTTTTCATTATCTTCTTATAAGAATAATCACCGGTAAATAAACCCCATAGAATATATCGAGTATTTTCCCGAATTTTTTTATTAGTATAATTCGTGGCCATTGAAAAAAGAGAGCTTCGCACCGCCTGTGACCCTTTAAATCTATTATGGACTTTAAATAAAATTTTCCCTACAGTATTATCCTTATCCAGTTGAATAATTTTCCTAAAATATCTGTCTCGAAACGCATCAAGGGAAATCCCATATTTGAAAGCACATTCAACTCCGAATTTTGAGGTGTAGAATGCAGATGTAATGCCATCCTTCAGATATCTTGACCAGCAGGCATCTCCGACAATTACAAAACGGTGATAATAAGGATTTTTTGCAACAGTAATGGGAATCTTGGGATGGCAGTGACAGTACTCCAATGGGAATCGCAATTTTTTTGGGAAATATTTCATAACCTGTGGAATAGTAAATATCTTTTCCAGCATTGCCCTTGTAACATGAGGACCAATAGCGGTAACAGTTAAATACTTTGCTTTTGGCGTAAAGGAAAAAAAGTATAAATCCTTAAAAGGAATAATAAAAATAATAATATCGTCATGAAACTTTTTATCCATAGAAATATCGTATGGGATTTCAGCCTGACCAGAATGTAGATATTGAGGAGCTTTATATCCGATTCCTGATTTCTCTAATTCCATAACAAAAGAAGTATTTATCCCAAATGCGCCGAACACTAAGTCAAAATCGTAATACGTATTTTGCTCCCGAGAGTAAAGGGATACTTGATCCTGTGGACTGGAAGGGAAAACGATTTTATTAATATTGCTGTCTATTTTGTGTGCTCCCCTTTTAATTGCTTCTTGTAAAAGAAAATAGTCAAAACTAACGTTATATAATTCTTTAGAAATGAAAGGCCCATTTGCTCGAAACACACTACAAATTGATGAAGTAGATGGCTTGGGGAAATATGCTGTCCCTTCTATCGTCTCGTAATAATAACCTTTAATCTCTCTCTGTATAATTTCCGGCGGGATAACAATATTGTATTGCAATAACTCTTTAATTAAAGTATTAGAAAGAATGCCTGCACAAAAATTACACCCTGAACCACTTGTAAAATCTTTTTTATCAAAGATGAATACCTTGATTTTTTTGTTTAGAGAAGCGGCAATGGCCAATAAATGAATAGCTGCAAAGCTCCCAGCGGGCCCACCACCAATAATTCCCACCCTTGCCCCATCTCGTAAAAATAAGTCCATTATAAATTTAAATTATATAAAATATATTATTTTTATAATATATATCATTTTCAAACTTATGTCAAGAAAAAAATTTGTATTTATACTAATTATAGAGCTCCGGAGGGCGGTTCGTGAAGCGCCTCTACAGCTGAAGTTCATTGGTTACCGGAGAAAATTTCAAGGAAAGAGAAAAAAAATGCTTGACAACACAAAAAGGATTTGTTATATTAACCGTTAGGTTTAACTAAATGGTTAGTTTAAATAAAAGGTTGGTTAAAAATGAGAAGAAAAATTTATAGCGACAAAAAAGAAAAAATATTAATTGAAGCGATTAAGGTATTCATCGATAAGGGTAAATACGGTGCCAGGATGCAGAAAATCGCCGATAAGGCGAAGATAAACAAGGCAATGCTTCATTACTACTTTACGGACAAGGATACCTTGTATGAAAAATCGCTGGAGTATATCTTTACGAATTTGTTTTTAAGGGTAAAGGATTTTATTGATGAAGAAGAAACAGCTCTGGGTAAAATCAATAAATTTGTGGATATATATATCGATTTTATATCCGAAAATATTGGAATTGCAAGATTTATAGCCAGAGAAATGGCTGATGGAGGTCAGGTTGTCAAGAAAGTAATGAGAAACCTGACCAGACAGGAGAACATCTTTATTCCTTTAAGATTTATTGATATTATCGATAGGGCAAAGAAGGATGGTGAAATCCGGAACGTTGATACTGTGCATACCCTTATAAGTATTATTGGTATGTCGGTATTTTACTTTATCGGCAAACCGGTTATGGATGCTATCTGGAAGATAAAGCCCGAAGAGCAGGAAAGTTTTATTAGAGCAAGAAAAGAGTGTATAATCGATTTTATTAATCATGGACTAAGGATGCAGGCAAGAGGCAATAATTAAAAGCTAAAAGCTTATAGCTAATGGCTAATTTACTAAATCTTAAATTATTTGTTTTTATGATGGACAAAATCAAGATAAAAATTCAATATAACTTTTTAACAATTAAAACAGGGGTGTAAAATGAGAGTCAGTTTGTTTGTGTATTTAATATTTTTGCTCATATTTATCCCTTATTGTTCAAGAGAATATGATGCATCTATAATTGAAGGTACGGGTACAATAGAAGCCGTGCAGGTGGATGTATCGGCAGCAGTGGGCGGTGAAGTAAAGGATATATTTATTGAAGAGGGTGACAGGGTGGCGGCAGGCGATATACTTTTAAAAATCGATGATGCTGAGTATCTGATACAAAGAAAACTTGCCAAAGCAAGACTTGATGGAGCAAGTGCAAACCTGAAATTACTCCTTGCGGGTGCAAGAGTGGAGGATGTGGAACAAGCCCGGGAGAAGGTCAAGGCTGCAAGGGCGTCATTTGAAAAGGCAGAATTGAATTATAATAGAATAGATAACCTATTTAAAAGCGGTAGTGCGACAAAGAGTCTGTTTGACGGGGCAAAGGCAGGGTATGAGATTACGAAAGCAAACTATCTGGCATCCGAAAAGGTGCTGGAGAAATTGCTGAAGGGAGCCAGAACAGAAGAGATTGAAATCACCCAGGCGAATAAAGCACAAGCCGAAGCCAGTCTGGAGCTGATTGAAAAGAAGATAGCAGACTGCGTTATAACATCCCCCATAAGCGGGATAGTTACAAATAAATTGGTGGAATGCGGTGAAAGGACAGCTCCAAATGGTATAGTTACTACTGTTACCAAAACCGACAGTATGTGGATTACTATTTTTGTTGGTGAAAAGCATATCGGGAGGGTTAAAACAGGTCAAAAAGCAGAAATAACAGTAGATTCACATAAAGATGATGTATTTATGGGAAAGGTCAGATTTATTTCTGAAGAGGCAGAATTTACACCCAAGAATATTCAGACCAAAGATGAGAGAGAAAAGCTTGTATTTGGCGTGAAGATTAAAATTGCAAACAGAGATGGGATATTGAAATCAGGACTGCCGGCGGATGCTGTGATATTGACCGTAGAGACGCAGAGGGGAAAAGATGGAAGAATTTACGATTTACGATTTTAGATTTACGAATTTTTAACTGCTATTAGATATTGGAAAAACGAATAATGGATTAATATAGAAGTGAAATATTTTTATAATTTGAAACATAATATGGAAAAAATAATAGAAATAAAAAATCTAACGAAAAGCTATAGAGAAGTCAAAGCTGTTTCCGGTTTAAATCTGGAGGTTTTAAAAGGGGAGATATTCTGTCTTGTTGGTCCTGATGGTGCCGGTAAAACCACTCTTGTTA
>JAUVVT010000369.1 GCA_030604505.1 bacterium
ACACAGAGAAAGATGAGTAAACGGGTGAAAGGGTAGATGAGTTGTTATTAAATGAGTAAATCCATCTACACATTAATCCAACAATCTAAAACGATATTTTACCCTCTCCTTTCTCTATTACTATTAACGATACAAATCCAGTAATAAATCCCGTAACAGGAGTAATTAACAGAAAAAAAGGAATAAGATTGAATATTTCGGGACTTCTAATAATCAAAAGATAATATAGAAAAACCTGTGTGATATTATAAGCAAAAGCGCCCCAGATACTGACACCCACAACACTAAAGACTCTTTTAAAAAAAGACTCGATAAAACTCATAACCAGTAATGCGGTTATTCCGCTTCCTATTACCACAAAAAAAATCGGATTAAAGAGTGTACCTCTTATCAAACTCCCGACTATGATTCTGAAAACTGTAACAGTAAAAGCATCCTTTATCCCATATATATACAGTGCAATTATTGTAACAATATTGGCTATACCCGGCTTCATCCAGGGAAGAGGCAGTGGGATAAAGCTTTCGATAATAAACAGAACCAGACCGATTGAGATTAGAAGTGATAATTTTGCAATTTTACTAACATTCATTCATTAATATACTTTTGCTACTGTGTGATGAATTCTAATTTATTACTTTTTTCCCCATCAATTTTAATTATCAGGTGATTCGGAATGCAGACAATTATATCATTTACTCTGTTCTTTTTTCCCATTTTTTTGCATATTTTCTGCGGACACCCACTTTCGGAGACAAAAACATACCCATCTTCAATATTTATCCTGACATTACTGTGAGGACCTATTAAATCTATTACCCTGTCTATATTTAAGTCATAAACGCCGTAAAGTCTTCCCGATACCTCAACAACCACCTTTTTACTATCATAATTATTATTATAGATATAAAAGGATGAGAAAATACCGCTAAATATCAATAATATTATAAATACATAATCCGGGATAGTTATTTTTTTTAAAATATAAAGCATAATTAATTTATAAATTTAAATCTTTTCATCTTCGTAATTCTTTACTCTTAATACCTTCCGAAGTATGTATTAACTCCCACACAAGAGTATTGGCTGGTCCGAGAATTCCCAAATCTTTCCCATTTAAAAACAGACTCAGCCCCCGGGTCTTCCCAATTCTCATTTCAATCATATCATAAGCCTCGAACTTCAATCTATTTCCCGTAGTTAAGATATATTCTTTGGTTTCATTCTTATCTATAATAAACCTGACCCAGGTTTCTTCATTAGCCAGAACTTCAAGTTGGAAGGGTTTTCTTTGTTCAAGCGCTTTTGGTATTTTTTCGGATATTGATTTATCTTCTGCTATCTTTATACTTTTGAATGTTTCTTCATCAAGGGCTCTAATTTCTCTTTTATCAGGTTTAACAGCAGAACCGACGTAAATAATGATCCCGATAAGTATAACAAGCACAGCAGATATATATATTTTTTTCTTGACTTCTTTTAATTTAGCAGATTTTTCAGAATATAACTTAATTTCTTCTTCTTTCTGTTCTTTTTCTTCCTCCTCGGCTTTTTTTTTGGCTTTTCCTAACTCTTCGACCTTTTCTTCGACTTCCTGTACACTTATTCCTATGCACTTCGCATAAGCTTTAAAAAAACCTTTTACATATTGATAGGGAAGAAATTCGAGGTCTCCCTTTTCGATTCTCTCTAAGTAATTTATACTTATCCTTGTCTTTTTTGATATATCCTCAAGAGTAATGCCCTTTTCTTCCCGTAAACGCTTTATTTCAGTAATGAAACTCTCCATTATTATTTAAACCCTGTAATACTCGCTTATGTTCTCTTGAAAATATATAGGTTCGGCAAAAATCAGATATATTAGCTGCGAATTACCGATTCACCCCTACCAGCAATATTTATACTATCCGTGTGCTATTTTTAAGGGACACTTTGTTTGCATAAGGATTTCATAAGAAGATAAACCTTTGTTAACGGAAGACCTACGACATTAAAATAGCATCCGCTGACCTTTTTTACAAACACTCCAGAAACACCCTGAATAGCATAAGCACCCGCCTTATCAAAGGCATCACCTGAATCTACATAATAATTAATCTCATTTTCATTTAGGTCTCTAAATGTAACCTCAGTAATTTCAAAATCATTCTTTTTTATATTGCCCGGATTCATAATCAAACTGACACCGGTATAAACGCTGTGTGTTCTTCCGCTGAGTCTTTTAAGTATCTTTACTGCATCATTTCTATCTTTAGGTTTCCTGAGTATTTCGCCGTCAATCGAAACGATAGTATCTGCTCCGATAATAATTCCCTTCGGTATCTTCTCTGCAACATTCGATGCCTTTTTATCTGACATCTTCATAACAAAGTCTTCAATCGAAACATTCCCGCTGAATCCCTCTTCTTCTATCGTGCTTTCCACAATCTCAAATTCGATTCCTATTTGTTTTAATAGTTTCGCCCTTCTTGGAGACTTTGAAGCTAAGATAATTCTTTGATTTTTTAAGAAGTTAAACAATTTTATATCTTAACAAATTCCAGTAAAATTGGATATTTAAATTATATTTATAATGCTAATATGTAAATATATATATTTTTTAAGAATAAGTCAAGAAAATAACACAAGGTTACTATAAATTAAATAGTATTAGAATTAAAGCAGTTTTTATTATTTGTTCTCAAAAAGTGCGGTTTTTGTGAGAATATTCTATCATTTTCTGATAAAAATGTATCAAAAATTATCATTTTTGCATATTTTTATCATTTTAAGAACTATTCATTATCTATTGTATTTTAAGTATTTATTAGTGTTTTTTTGGTCATTTTTTTATCAAAAATCAAGGTTTTTTTTTGGGGTTAATATAAAAAAAAGTAATTAATCAATAAAAAACCAAGGGTTTATGCAATAAAATATCCACAAAACAGTTTCAACTTAAAATTTCTGTTGTTAAGTTTGATGCAACGGCAAAAAGTGGATTCCCGCGTGCGCGGGAATGACAAATGTAGTTATTATTTTAAATAACTATATTTAAATATAATAAAATTTATTGGTGATGTCAAGGATTATTTTAGTAATTATACTAATATTTTTAAAATAAATATTTTTACAGGATTAAAAATAGATTAAGGTCTCAGAAATCTGAGGGTTTTTCAGAAATCTGAGGGTTTTTCAGGGAAATTTTTTAGGAAGTTTGAGGGAGTATTGTTTCTAATTCAAGATATTTTAGTAGATTAAGTTGTTAGTATTAGTTATGATTATTGAATGGCATTAAATTTGCACTATATTTATATAAGTTAAATCATTTAAAAA
>JAUVVT010000015.1 GCA_030604505.1 bacterium
AAGATAAATATATATTGCAATATAATACCAATGATGTTATTGAAGGATTAAAAGATGTAATAAATATAGTCGGTGCAAAAAAGGGAGTAATCGCATTAAAAAGAAAATATAGAAAAATTGTAAGTTTAATAAATGATGCTGTTAAGAATGAAGAAAATATAGAAACTTTTACACTCAATGATTTTTATCCGTCAGGAGATGAACATATACTTGTCAATGAAATTACAGGACTTGTTGTTCCGGAAGGTGGAATTCCTCTTGATATTGGAATACTTGTCAATAATGTTGAAACAATATTAAATATTAGAAATGCTCTAAAGGGGAATTCCGTGACCAGAAAAACCATATCGGTTATGGGGGCTGTCAAATATCCAAAAGTAATAAACGTTCCTATTGGTATTTCTATTAACGAGGTGATTGCACTCATTGGTGGAACAACTGTTTCGGATTTTTCTGTTATAGTTGGCGGACCGATGATGGGTGAGGTTATTAATGATTTGGATATTCCTATAAACAAACTTACAGCAGGAATAATTATTCTGCCTGCGGATTCGTTTCTTGTAACAAGAAGCAAAATACCATTTGAAAGGAATCTGAGATTATCGGCATCTGTATGTCTTCAATGTATTGAATGTACAGTATTGTGCCCAAGAAATCTTCTTGGTCATTCAATCAAACCGAATGAGATTATGAGGTCAATAAATTATAAAAAGATTGAACCGACAGACATCTTTACCGCATCATTCCTTTGTTCAGAATGCGGTATATGTGAAATCTACGGCTGTATAATGGGAATTTCACCAAAAATGGTTTACGTCAGAGTAAAAAAAGAATTAATTGCTCAGGGGGTGAGAAACCCTCATAATAATAAAAAACCCGTTCCTAATAAATTCATAAAAGAGAGAAGAATTCCTGTCGACAGGTTGACTAACAGGCTTCGGCTTCCTCAATACGATGTGATGCCGGAATATAACGATATGGAAGTAATTGCCTCAGATGTAAAAATAAATCTGCTTCAGCATTATGGCGTTCCGGCGGAACCTGTGGTTAAGGTCGGTGACCTCGTGAAAGAAGGAGAAGTAATTGGAAAAGTTCCTGATGATAAAATCGGTGCTTATGTTCATGCATCTATTAAAGGAACTGTTGCAAATATAAATTCTGAATATATAGAAATAAAGGCATAAAATATAAAGGAAATAAAGTGAATAATTCAAATAAAGACATTAATAATAAATCCGATAATAAGAGTAATACCTTAAGTGATTATAAGATGCCTGCAATTGCATTACTGGAATTTTCGAGTATTGCCGCAGGAGTCTCTTCTACTGATGAAATGATAAAAAAGGCAAAGATCGAAGTATTGGAATCTTCTCCAATCTGTCCCGGAAAATATCTGCTTTTGATTGCTGGAGAAGAAGGAGAAGTCGAAGCATCTTTTAAAAAGGGAAAAGAAATTTCAGATGGTTGGATTGTTGATGAACTCTTTATTCCAAATATTCATAAACAGGTAATTCCTGCTATTAATGCTACAACTCAGATTAAAGACCTGAAAGCTATTGGGGTTATTGAAACATTTTCAGTTGCATCAGCTATAATTGCGGCTGACCAATCCGTAAAGAATGCTAATATCGATTTGATTGAAATTCGGCTTGCAAAGGGAATCGGAGGTAAAGCATTTTATACTTTTACCGGTCCTCTTGAAGAAATAGAGGCGGCAGTGGTGGCAGGTTCGGAATACCCAGAAAGTGTCGGATTAATGGTAAATAAAATCATTATTCCAAATCCAGATAAAAACATCTATGAATTTATTTTGTGATATGGTACAATTTACGAAGTTTGAGTTTTTCATTATAGCCAATTCGTAAATCTAAAATCGTGTTTTGTATTTACAGGAGACAAACAGTGCATCTCGGAAGAGTAATAGGCAACATTACAGCAACCAGGAAATATTCTGAGCTAAAAGGAGAGAAATTTATGATAATTGAACCTGTTGACCATTCCCTCCAGAAAAAGGGTGTGTCGGTCATTGCGATTGATGTTGCTCAGGCTGGTGAAGGAGATATTGTATATTTCATCGAGGGTAGAGAAAGTACTTTCGCACTCGATTTTTATTACGTCCCTGTTGACGCAACAATTGTGGGAATTGTTGATAACGTTTATAAGGATAAAATATTATTTGGAGAATCAAGTGATACTATGTAGAGTGCTCGGAAATGTTACTTCAACTGTAAAACATCCTGAATATTCTGGAAAGAGGATTATGCTTGTGCAGCCGGTAAATCCTGAAACCTGTGAACCGTTGAGCAAATCATTCTTGTCCGTCGATACAGTATCATCCGGACCGGGAGAGATTGTGCTTGTAAACAAAGAGGGTGGCTCATCACGAATTGCTGTACGAAATGAATGGGCTCCTGTTCACAGCACTATTACTGCTATTGTTGATAGTATTGATTTAAAAAAATAAAGATTCAAAGACACAGAGGCACGAAGATGCAAGGAAGAAAATTGTCATGTTTGAATAAAAGAGCATATTATCTTGCTTAATATTTTTATATCTTTGTGCCCTTTAGACTCTGTGTCTTTGCAAATATATCTGTAGGATATTATTTATGCCAGAAAGAGAAGCGAGAACAGAAATGATTAAGGTTTGCAAAAGACTTTATCAAAAGGAATATGTTACTGCTTATGACGGGAATGTATCTATAAAGCTTAGCAGTAATAGATTTCTGATGACTCCATCAGGATTCTGTAAGGGAGACCTGACAGAAAGAGATTTAATTGTTTGTGATAATGAAGGTAAAAATTTATCAGGAGCGTATGATGTAACTTCAGAAGTAGTGATGCATTTAGAGGCATTTCGACAAAGACCCGATATTAATGCTGTCGTCCACGCCCATCCGCCTCTGGCAACGGCTTTCAGTCTTGCCGGAATTTCTATTGCAAGGTGTATTCTTCCAGAGGTCATCTTTACGCTCGGTTCAATACCAACAACAGAATACGCAACACCGACCACCCCAGAAAATGCAGATGTAATAAAGGATTTGATTAAAACACATGATGCGATGATACTCGACAGGCACGGCTCGCTTACTGTTGGAAAGGATGTCTGGTCAGCATACTTTAAACTTGAAAAAATTGAGCATACTGCAAAAATTACATTTGTCGCAAGACAGCTCGGTTCAATTAAAACCCTTTCATCTGAACAATTGAAAGCGGTTGCTGTAATTGCAGAAAAATTCGGTGTGCAAAGTGTCATCCAGGATTGCTTTAATTGCGGTGCCTGCGGAAAAGAGGTATCGGAATCCTCCGATATTCAGCATTCCGATAAGAATGAAAATGTAATTGAAAATGTTTCTAATGCAATTACTAATGAAATACTTAAAACTTATGGCTGATGAAATTATTATTGAACTTTTTTAAAATTAAGATGTTTATATAATTATGGAAATACTGAAAAGATACGGCTCGGTTGTTTCATTATCAGGAGGCATTGCATATGTCTTTATGAGACATGAGAATGAATGCTCCGGAGACCACAACCAGTGTCCTTTTAAGGACAGCCATGTAAATACTATAATGATGAAAGAGTTTATTATTACTGCGAATAATAAAATAAATTCAAAAATCGGGCAGTTTGTGGAAATATCGGTATCGGAAAAGAATTTAAGCCGGTTTGCATTTTTATTATTCATCTTTCCGCTGTTGATGATATCTTTAGGTGCTATGCTTGGATATTTCATATCTGATGATTTTACTTCATATAATAATTTATTTTCAGTAATCGGTGGAATTTTCGGACTTTTATTGAGTATATACATTATCAGATTAATAGAAAAAAGGTCTAAGAATTCCTTTAATATTACTAAAGTAATCGCCTAATAAATCTTCTTTAATTTATTTACTTCTTTTTTTAGTCCAAAAATAGAAAAATATTATAGCAGCGAATTACACGAATTGCTTAAATGTTCACTGTTGGTGTTGTCACCAACGGTGATTAATTTCTCCAACAGAAAATAAAATTATAGATTATTAATAAACTATTTTTTATATTGTAAAAATTGTACCGCCAAAAAATTAACATTAAAAAATCAAGCTATACAAAAAATGAAATCAAAACCCGATTGTATCCCTTGTTATTTAAAGCAGGTTTTATCTGCTTCAAAAGAAGTAACTGATGATTCTTCCGAAATATGGAGGATTTGAGCAGAAACCTCAAAAATAATTCCCAACTTTTCAATGGATGCATCACCTGCGGAAAATTCAACCTATTCAATTTGGAAGGCAAACGAAATATTTAACACAAAAGATCCTTTTGAAAAAAAGAAAAAATACTACAATGAGAAAGCTCTTTCAATGTATCCGGAGTTAATAAAAATGGTCGAAGATTCTGAAGACAGCTTTGAAGCCGCAGCAAGAGTGGCTGTAATAGGAAATGTTATCGACCTCGGAATATCGACAAATATAAATATAGAAAAAGCCATAGAAGAAGTCTTTTCAAGCGGATTTTCAATAAATCACATTAATTTTCTAAAAAATGATCTGAAATCTGCAAAAATGCTATTATATCTCGGGGATAATGCCGGCGAAATAGTTTTTGATAGAATTTTTATCGAAGAAATAAAGAAGTATGGAGTAGAAGTTGTTTTTGCTGTTAAGAGTGCCCCTGTATTAAATGATGTTACGGCTGTTGATGCACATGGTACAGGTATAGATGAGATTGCAAAGGTCATTGAAACAGGTTCTCCTATGATCGGAGTGATTTTAAAAACATGTTCCGATGAATTTCTGAAATATTTTAATGAGGCGGATATTATTATTAGTAAAGGGCAGGGAAACTTTGAAACATTGGACGAAACAGATGCAAATATTTATTTTATTCTAAAAGCAAAATGTGATGTCGTTGCTGAAAGACTTAATGTTAAAATCGGTGACGTAATGCTGATTAAGAATAAAATTCTGAAATAACAAAAAAAATTTCTGAAGTATGGAATATAAACTGCAGTGAGTAAGTTAAATAAAGTGAAAGAAAATATCTTCATATTTAGTCAAACAAATAGCATGAAAAATGTTAAATAAAGAATAACTGTGTTTTTCCAATGTCTAAGTTTTTTACAAAACTATTATTATTCTTGGCCATATTTTATTTATCCCCGGATATTTCTCTGTCAAATGAAAAAATTTTATCTGAAATAATACACAAAGCACAACAGAATAATCGTAAAATTTTTGAAAGTATCGATAATCTAAAATACAAGGTTCATTCAAGAACATACATTTACTTTGGTTTCACACCATTTGATGTAAATCTTGTCCCATACTTTGAAGAATATTATGCTGATGGATACTGGGAAAAGCCGGACAGCACCGCTCTTAAAATATATGCCTTAAAAGTAATTAGTGCAGGTAAGGATTCATCAAAATCTTATTCTGTTGCAACTAAAGAATTATCCCTTCCCAATCCGTTTCTGTTCGATTACAATATTCTCTCGAAAAACAAAGGTAGTGTTCATAAACGTCCTTATTACCCTTTTTCAGAAGGAGCCGAAAAATATTACAATTACGAATATGAAGGTTTTGTAAAATCAGGAATGATGGATGTAATTTCTATTGCCGTTACACCTAAATTTTTGGATGTCCCATCAGTTGAGGGTTCATTCTTATTAGATAGAAATGATTCCTGGATAGTCGCATCCGATTTTAAGTATAATGACGCTGCAAAATTTACTTCGCAGATTAGCAAAAAAAAGAGGTCCATCAGTATAAGTATAAAAATTACGAGTGCAGAAGAACGCACTGTCCGTACAAAGAAAAGTTTATATTATTCCCCTTTCTGGCTGCCTGAACTGATGGAAGAAGACTTTTTCCTATATATCTGGGGTATGAAAGTAAAGGTTCACAGAATAATAGAATTTGACTCCTATGTTATTAATACCCCAAATTTCAAAACTGTAAAACCGGCTAAAAGAATTGAATATTCCATTGACAGTCAGTTGCAGGATTCAATTTTAACTCAACCAGAATATCCCGACAGATTATCAAAAGAAGAAGAGGAAGAGATACTGGCTAAAATTGAGGATAAAATACGTTCGGAAGAGCTGTTTAGTGACCTGAAAGACCTCGCAAAAGTTGCAGAAAAATCGGCAATGAAAAGACTAAAGGAAAAGGGGGGCAAACTCTTTTCTTATGGGGAAAGAACATTTAACTTCTTTCAATATAACAGGGTCGAAGGTCTCTATTTTGGAAATAATTATAAATTCGCAAATCCATATATTAAAAACTTTGCTCTCTCTGTTGCAGGTGGATATGGTTTTGAAGATAAAAAATTTAAAGGAGAACTGGTCTTATTAAAATTATTTGGCAAAAAAAGAAATTTTTTTGTAGATTTAAAAATTTTTAGTAAATTAGGTTTTGAAGAAGAAGAAAATCTAATCTCTACAGGGAAAAATACATTTACTGCTCTATTTTCTAAAGAAGATTACAGAGATTATTATGCAAAGAAGGGATTTGCTTTTGACATAAGATACAAACTCCCCGAAAGCAATATAGGAATCGGTCTTTCATTTGTTTCTCAAATTGAAAGCTCAGTTGGAAAAAATACAGATTTCAGTATTTTCAGAAGAAATCATCCATTCAGATTAAATCCTGAAGCAGTAGAAGGAAGATATAATGGATTGGAATTTTTATTGAAATATAACACCTATCGTATAAATGCAGAAACTTATTTTAAGTACACAAACAGAGATATGCTTAAGAGTGATTTTTCTTATTCAATATTTGGCTTTAAGCTTGGATTAAAACATAGACTCACATATTTCAGCAGATTATTTTTTAATCTGAATAGCGGCTTTTCGTCCGGTTCCGTTGCTCCTCAGAAATGGTTTGATTTTGGGGGTAAAGTTTTTGCAAATTATAGAGGCAAATTAAGAGGAGTTGATTATAAATATTTTACCGGCGACAGAATGGTCTCCAGTGTTATTGAATATCATCTTAACGGCAGAGCATTAAAAAAGATTGGTCTGAACAATAAATTATTTTCAGCGGTGAAATTTATTTTGTATAATGGAGTTGGATGGAGCGAACTTTCTGACAGAAGTAGAAAACTCTTAATTAGGCCACCAAGGTTGACACCTGATGGAGTTATAATTATGGATGTCAAAGGTAGAGGTAACTTAAATGTGCCGTCATTGACTACTGATGGAGTTTATTACGAATTTGGACTGGGTATCTCTGATATATTGAATATATTCCGCTTTGATTTTATTCATAATAATATAGACAACAAGATTATCTTTGAATTCAACTTTCTCAGATGATACTTATAATTAAATCTAACTTGAACTTAATATGAGAGGTGGGCCGTGAAATTAGCTAATATCTTCAAGAAAAATCAGATTAAATATTTAATCGCATTATTAATCTTCTTTAATAATCTTACTTTATTATCAGCAGGTGAAATCGGTGGCGGAGTGGGATTTATGTATGGAGCTAAATTGGCAAACATAAATGACTTAAATGACCAGCTTGTAGAGGACGGATTTCAGGAGTTTGACCCTATTTTACAATCAATAGGCGGTTTAGGTTATATTAATTATAATAAGTTTATTCTTTCGCCGGAATTTGCGAGTTTCAGTAAGAAATTAGCTTCCGGAAATACTGACATAAGCTATAAAGGTTCACAGATATTTGTTAACCTGGGTTATGCAGTGGTGGAGGAGGAGAGAGCATTGGGATTTGTATATATTGGAGCCGGAAGGGGAAGTGCTTCTTTGAAATTTACTGATCCATCGGGTTTTGTTAATTTCGCTGATGAAGAAATCACATCCGCTGAAGAACTTAATACTGATACCTTTTTAATTAATTTGGGATATAGTTATCATTTTCTAATGAATTTTTCAAAAAATCAGAACAGAAAGGCTGGTACGACAGTCGGAATAAGAGTAGGGTATATTTTTTCTCCCGGAGCCAAAAAATGGGAATATAGCGGAGCAGAAATAGCAGGAGCACCAGATGCTAAATTTAATGGAGTTTTTATTAGGTTAGTTATCGGTGGATGGATAAATAAAATATCTGAATAACCTTACTCCATAAAAAAGATATTAACCGCCAAGCATACGAAGAAAAAAAAGTAAAACAGTATAAAAATCAATTTTCTTTCGTTTCCTTCATGTTCTTTGCAGTTAATAAAAATAAAAAAACGGTGTATAATGAAAAATTTAAAAAAAATTTTTATAATTACAGCAGCCTGTTTCCTGATTTTAAATTGTGGAGGAAAAATGCAAATAACCGATTTGGTTTTGAAAAACGGTAAAATTGTAACTATTGATAAAAATAATCCAAGAGCGGAAGCGGTTGCTATTAAAGATGACAAAATCATAGCAGTTGGAACAAATAAGGAAATCGATAAATATACCGATATTCAGGTTACCAAAATAATTGACCTTGATGAAAGACTTGTTGTACCCGGATTTATCGATGCACATATTCACTTTGAAGGTGGGGGAGCTTCTTTGATGCAGATAGACCTTAACGGTGTTACAACATTGACAGAAATTCAAAAAAGAGTCAAAGAAAAGATTGATAAGGTTGAAGATGGTATTTGGATTTATGGGCGTGGTTGGGACCATGAAATTCTTCCCGATAAAAAATGGCCCACAAAAGAAATTATCGATGATGTTGCGCCAAAAAATCCTGTGGTGCTTCGAAGGGTCGATGGACACAGTACTCTTGTAAATAGTCTTGTCCTTAAAATTTCCGGAATTACAGGGAATACACCTGACCCGCGGGGTGGAACAATTATTAAAAAACCATCTACTGGTAAACCAACAGGAATATTAAAAGAAACCGCTCAGGGATTGATTAAAAGTCCGAAATTATCGAAAAAAGAGAGTTACGATAATAGTAAGAAAGCTATAAAATTGGCTTTAAAAGAAGCTGCAAGGTTGGGTGTTACCGGTATACATAATTTAACAGGAAACTTTGAGATTTTTCAGGAACTGCTGGATAGAAAAGAGCTTACAGTTAGGGTTTATGCATGTGCTTCGATAACTAAAGAAAAAAAAGTATTAGAATCATACAAGGAATGGCAGAAAAAATTCACTAATAATAAAAATATGATAAAATTTGGATGCTTGAAAGGTTTTATTGATGGAACTCTTGGTTCGGGAACAGCCGCATTTTTCAAACCGTTTGACGATAACCCGTCAACAGCCGGTCTTCCAAGAATGACTCAAAAAGAGCTCAATGAACTTGTTGCGATTGTTGATAATGAGGGCTTTCAGATTGCAATTCACGCTATTGGAAGCAAAGCAAATAATATGATTCTTAATGCCTTTGAAGAAACAATTTCCATAAACGGAAAAAGGGACAGCAGACATAGAAGTGAGCATGCTCAGGTACTTATCCCCCAAGACATTCCGAGATTTACACAACTTGGCATCATAGCATCTATGCAGCCAACCCACTGCATTACAGATAAAAAATTTGCAGAAAAAAGAATAGGAAAAGAAAGATGCAGAGGGGCTTATGCCTGGAAAAGTCTTCTGAATGCAGGTGCACATATAGTATTTGGTACCGACTGGCCCGTTGAACCTTTAGATCCTATGGAAGGGCTGTATGCTGCTGTTACAAGAAAAGACCGGAAAGGTGAACCGGGTGACGGGTGGTTTCCTGAAGAAAAAATCTCTATGGAAAAGGCAATAGAATTGTATACATTGGGTTCTGCCTATGCTTCATTTGAAGAGAACATAAAGGGTTCAATTCAAATAGGCAAACTTGCTGATATAGTCGTTCTATCACAGGATTTATTTGAAATCCCGGAAAATAAAATCATGGATACAAAGGTGGTTTATACAATAATAGGCGGCAAAATAATCTATTCTTCAATCACAGATGCAGCAAATTAAATCTTTTCTATTTGTTTCTTTACTAAAAGCTAATATCTGGTAGCTAATAACAGGCAGCTTTTCTATCTCATATTCAATTTCTCAAGCACATTACTCAATCTTCCCGGATAGTCTGTCATTATTGCATCGACGCCTATTTCGATAAGTTCTTCCATCCGTTTCTCGTCATTGATAACCCATGCGTGGAATAGCATACCTTTTTTATGAATAGTTTTTATCATAGAGGGCTGGGCAACCACAAAGACTTTTGTGGTTGCCGATGGCTGAAGCGCCTGATGTATCGGGCAATAAAAATAGCCAAGATGCAGTTTGTGTAAAATGTAAAAAAGAATTACATCCCATTTGTGGCAGAAGGATGCTATGTCGGGAGCTGATATTTTTAGCTTTTTTGAAACCGAAACAAGAGCAGAACCAAGAATAATCCTGTTTTTTAATCCTTTCTCTTTGATTATCTTTATTACTTTTTTTTCAATGGGAGGATTTTTTTGTTTGACTTCAATATTAAATCTTAAATCGGGAAAAGTCTCAAAAACATCTATTAATCTGGGTATCTTCAAACCTTTACCTCTGTATGGATAATCGTTTTTTTCCTTGTCTTTGAACCAATAACCCGCATCTAATTTTTTTATTTCTTCATAAGTATGTTCTCTTATTCGTCCTTTCCCGTTTGTTGTCCTTTCCAATGTCTTATCATGAATAACGACTATTTCACCATCCTTTGTTGAATGAACATCCATTTCAAGAACATCGGTATTATACTTTGCAACTGCCATACTGAATGCTAACATTGTATTTTCCGGATGTTCACCTGAAGCTCCTCTATGAGAAATATGCTTGTATTTCTCCTTAAGTTCAGGATTTACTGAAATAGTTTTAGGACTTTTTAAATATTTTATTGCGGCAATTAGAAAGAATATAATTAGGGTAATAAAGAAAGATAATATAAGATACGCCATCAGATAATTAACTCCCTGCACTGTTGGGAAATTCGCAATAATGTGATATTAGATCAAAAACAAAATAATAATTAATAATAAAAATGTCAAATAGTTATCTGATAATTTGAGAAATCTCCTTAAAATGCTTATCCTTGGAATCTTTAATCATCTGAAAAATTACCATTTCTAAACTCGATAACTTCGCTCCTTCAAGCTCCATTCTCCGCAGTGCAATATCACAGTCCATTTTTTGCCTCGAGGAAACGCCATTCGCAACAAGATGAACCTCATAATCCTTTAAAAGTGCACTTAAAATAGTCTGGATGACACAGACATGTGCTTCAATCCCGCAGATAATCAGTTGATTTTTATCCGAAAACTTATTCTCGAGCAAATCAGTAAAATCACTGTTCAGAAAACAATTAAAGCTAATTTTTTCGACATATTCATACTCTTTCAGTTCTTTCTTTATCTCTTTCATAGTCTCTCCCAATCCTTTCGGATACTGCTCACACACCAGTACAGGAATTTTCAATAACTGAAAGACCTTCACAAGTTTTATAACATTGGAAATCAGCTCATCTGTATTGAATAAAACAGGTCTGAATTTTTCCTGAATATCAATAATTATAAGTAGAGATTTCTGTTGATCAATCATATCATTCCTTGCTTAAAATTACTGCAAAGTCAGAAAAACCAGCACGAAGATTGCGTATATTTTATATAGAGAGATTGCCAAATCTCTCGTAGTATAGAAGTCATTCTGTAGTAACAATTATATTTCTAATCACACAGAACGAACTAATTTATGATTATAAACTAATTAACAAAGCTAAAGTGCCTAAATGAAATGACAATCCACATAAATATTATTGATTATAATTATCATTAAATATTTTAATATAATAATTATTTGTTATAATAACAAACGATAATTATTGCTT
>JAUVVT010000328.1 GCA_030604505.1 bacterium
ACTGCCGGATTTTCAGGTGTACCGGGGATTATTTCTCCGAAGACAGATTCTTCGGCTGCGAGGAGCTTCTGAAGGATAGATGTAATCTCAAACCACTCGGTCATAATGTCGTATGCGATAAGCCCTTTTTCTTCGGCGGTGTCGAGTATTTTTTCAAGTACGGGAAGTTTTTCGTGTTCTATGATCCATGGTTTATCTACAAGCACATTATAGCCCGCATCAACAAAAGCTTCAACTTTGTCAATTTTTGAATCATTCCTGCCGGCAAAGATTGCAACATTACCGAATTTTTCCTTGATTGCTTTCTCAAGAAAATCGGGTCCAACTCGCATATAGTAATTCCATGATGCAGGATTTTCTTTGCGGGTATTAAAGGGAATAACCATTGCCATGTGGTCAATAAAATCCGAGTTGACGGGTGCATAAACAGCAACGTCTGATGAGACTCCTTCATAGCCCGGTCGCTTAAGAATTAGAGCTGTATGAAAATGGCCGGGAGCAACAACAATGAAACGATGTTTTTCCCAGCCATTTTTTTCTTTGAATGAATTCATATAAAAAAATACGGATATTTTATTTAATTCCTGAAGATGTTACTGCTGTTCTCTGACCATTTTGAGTGCGTTAGTAGTCAGATAATACTTTGTAAGCATGTTTGCTTTTTCCCAAGCCGGCATCGGCTTTCCACCAAGAAATTGCAGGAATCGGTCTGCTACCTGACCAAAATGAGCTTCGTGGCCCACACGGTATTTATCCGGGATGTCGATTCTCCATTGAGTTCGGGCATTTACTGCGCTGAGTCCCGGGTATTTGTCGTCAATATTTTTAACAAATGCTTCAAGCGCCTGACCTGTCTGTTTGAGACTGACACCAGCCGCCGGTTTTACGTAGAGTGTCGGTTTGAAATTTTGCTCTTTTCCCTGGAGTATGAGAATATCTGCTTTGCTTCCTTTAATAATTGAGTAATGTGTATCTCCTGTAGGAGACTCATAGTTCCATACAACTTGGGATTTAATGTTGATACCGTCAAGCTGAAATACAAGGGAACCATTACAGAAGTAAGGATAATTTCCATTGCCGTTTAGTTTGAACTGGCTCGGGAATTCGCTGAAGCCGGTTATTTTTTCAAACTGCTCGGGTTTAAGGACTGTGGGCCAATGGTTTGCTGTAACTAATTTAATATCGTTTTTGCTGATAGCACGTTCAGGAAATAGAATAAAAAATGAAATGTCAACTAAATGAGTGGTTATATCCACCAGACCTTCGCCTTGAACATTTGTATCAAAGAACCACCATGGACGTTTTAACTGTGCGCCTGCGACGATTTTTGAAAGGTGATGAATACTGCTTTTGACCACTGACGGGACTTCAGGAGTTCCTTTAGTAATAGTTCCAAAAACGGATTCATCGGCTACGAGGAGTTTTTGGAGAATAGATGTGATTTCAAAACGTTCGGTCATAAGGTCGTAAGCAACAAGACCTTTTTGCTCGGCTGTATTCAATACTTTCTCGAGCACGGGAAGTTTTTCGGGGTCTATTACCCATGGTTTGTCAATAAGTGCGTTGAATCCCGCATCGACCAATGCAGCAAGTCTGTCAATCTTTTTATTATTACGACCTGAAAGAACAACTATGTCACCGAATTTTTCTTCAATAGCTTTTTCAAGGAAATCGGGTCCAAGTTTAATGTAATATTTCCAAGATGCAGGATTTTCTTTCCGGGTATTGAAGGGAATAACCCTTGCCATGTGGTCGGAAAAATCAGGGTCGACAGGGGCATATACAGCAGTTTCCGATGAGATTCCTTCATATCCGGGACGTTTTAAAATGAGGGCAGCATGAAAGTGCCCTGGGTCAATAATAACAATACGGTGCTTTCCATCTGCTCTATCCGGAATTGATATTCCACTTTGCCCGCATCCGGAAATTATAAGTGTTATTAAAACACCTACTACTCAGATTGACTTAAAAATACTTTTTAAGTTTAAATACATAGGTAAACCTCCAATGTTATTTATTAATTATTCCGGAGCTGAGCACCGGTTTGATTTTCTGTGTTTAAAAAAGTGATATGTATTTTACCTGCTTTTCAAAAGAAACCATGTCATTTAGATAAGCTAAACCGAGTTCTCAGTGGAACATCCCATCGTAGAAAATAAGTTTACTATTATCGTTTAAAGAAAAGTAAAGAATTTTCTTTGTCTTTTGTGAGGTAAAAAATGTTTTTAATAATTTAAAGATAGTCAAGGTTTTTTAAACATACTTAATATAATTTTTTAAAAAATCAAGGTCAAGTATTTTTTAAAAAAATATATTAATTTAAGATTGGAGCTAACTTCACTCATTATTAAAAGAGAAAAGGATTTTGATGTCTCATCTTACATTTCCTCGTGCAAGAGATGCAAATATTCCACCAAAACAAATGATGGTAAAGATGATAAATGCTGTTTTCATACTTGCCATAAAAAGCGGATAGTTTCCCGGAGTAATTTGTGCTTTACCCATATATAGAGAAAATAACAGCATAGCAATACCCATACTGAATATATGTCCACTCAATCTTGTAGTTCCAAGTGTGCCGGATGCAACGCCATATAATCTTTTCTCAACAGAACTCATAATTGCATTGGTGTTGGGTGAAGAGAAGAAGGCAAAACTAAATCCAAGAATAGCCAGGCGGATTAATATGAATTCTATTGATGAGTTTTCATTTATAAAGCTGAATAGGAATAGACCGATGAACATTGACATCATCCCGAATGAGGCGACAATTCTGGGCTCGATTTTATCTGAGAGTCTTCCGGCGAATGGTGATAAAACAGCCTGAACAATGGGCTGTGCAACCATAATTAATCCTGCTTCCAATGGACTGAGTCCTTTTATATACTGAAGATACAGACTTAGTAGAAAACCAACAGCGGTGGTTGCGCTGTAATTTATCAATGACGCAAGATTGGAAAATGCAAAGACTCTGTTGTTTTTGAAAATTTTTATATCAAGAATCGGATGTTCTATTTTTGTTTCCCAAATACAAAAAACAGTTATCCCGATAATGCCTGTAATTGTCATCCAAAAACCCGATATTGAAGGCAGAATAGAGAAACCATACATCAGCGAAACAAGAGATAAACCGTAGATTATTGAGCCGGTATAGTCAAATTTTTCACCCTTTGCTTCAGCCCACTCGCCTTTTAATTTCCATAAAACAAGGATAATAACTGCCAGTCCCAGCGGCAGTGCCATAAAGAAAATACTTCTCCATCCAAAATGCTCTGTTAAAAAACCTCCCAGAAATGGACCTATACAGAGTCCAATATAGACAGCCGCTACGTTAATTCCGAGTGCTTTGCCTCTTTCTCCCTGTGGGAATACTGATGTCAGGATGGCTAATCCGGTTCCGAATATCATCGCAGCACCAATCCCCTGTACTATTCTAAAAGAGATTAACATAAATACGGAGGTTGATAATGCCGAAAAGAGAGATGCAAGAGTATAAATTATTATACCATATAAAAAGATTCTTTTTCTTCCATATATATCTGCTATTCTTCCGAAAGGAAGAAGAAACATTGCTGATGTTAAAAGATAAGATGTTGCAACCCAACTTAGTAAAATAGCACTTATTCTGAAATCATCACCGATTGATTTCAATGCTATTATTACAGAAGAGCCCATAAGAGGCGTGAGAAAAGAAGCCA
>JAUVVT010000055.1 GCA_030604505.1 bacterium
CTCTCAGTAACCGTCTCATAATCTTACCGCTGCGGGTTTTTGGAAGTTCGGCTGAAAATATAATAGATAGATAGGAAAATCCTTCAATCCACAATAATTTGAATCCACACCTAATAAAATTAGAATATTATGCTAAAGGAGGAGCACGTAATGAAGGTATATTATAAAGATTTGGAAGAATATACAAAACTCTTTGGAAGTTAATAGATAAAAGATTTAAATTGTAGAAAAAGGTTACATATTGATTTGACAGAAAGAAACGTACATTATTAAATATTTGACATATTAAACAATCATTGATATCCATTAATTCTATTCATGTAACTCAATACAGGGTAACTTGGGATTTGCTTCATGATGATGTTCACCTTTTAAAATTACAAAAGTTTTAACATTCCAAATATTAAAATCATCATCTAAATTATGCAGGAAAGGAAAATAAATAATACTAATAAAGAAGAAAAAGAATATAATAAATAAAAAAGAGAAAATTTTGAAATATTTTTTTCTAGAAAGTAACATTTTGATATTAATAAATTATGATAGATTAATAATTTAAAACCAATATTATTGTTTAAAATATACTAAATTAATAACAAAAAAACAAAACTTTTCCAGATTTAATAATACCAATATTATTAAACCTTATAGACAGTTTTATCTTCAAATTTGAGTTCTTTGAAAGCTTTTTTCCTTTCACCGCATTTGCTGCATCCACCACAGTGGTATATACCCGATGGTTTTATGCATGAGAATGTATATTCCAATGGCAGATTTACACCTATCTTAATAACCTCGCTTTTTGATAGTTCTAAAAATGGGGTAATAATCGAAAATTTAAAATCCAAACCTACACTGACTGTAGTCTGAAAAGAGTCGAAAAATTCTCTTGTTCCGTCAGGGAAACAATTTGCTTTCAGCGGCGCCAATGCTATGGTATGAATGTTATTAATACTGCAGAATACGGCTGCTTTTGAAAGAAGGATTATGTTCCGCCCGGGAAGATAGACCGCAGAATCATCAGTGGTATGGTCAGGGACATCTTTCCCGGTAATGCTCCAGTGGTTTTGATATATATCTTTTACATTTAAATTAATTACTTTTAACCTTCTCACAAATTTATTGTTTATCGTATCCAAAAACTTCTCAAGCCAATGCTTTTCAGCCTTTTCCCAAAGCATGCCACTATTGATATAAACAGGATAAACCTTGTCAAATTTTTTTATCATCTTACATAGCAGAACGCAGCTGTCCAGTCCACCGCTCACAAGAATACACACAAAGTTATTATCCGTATTTTTTATATATTTATTTCTTTCCATCGTATACCGCAAAAGAATTATCAGTTTCCCAGAATTTTACTTCACTTACAGAAAGCCCTTCAGACATTGCAAAATCATAAATAAGCTTTGCAATTGCCTCTGCTGTCGGATTGGTATCCATTACATAAATTGATTCATTATTATCTTCCAATATTTTAACCATTGGATCACTTCTTGATAGTAACATTTTGTGGTCGAGGTTATTATCAATCCATTTTTCAATTATATCTTTTATCTCGCCAAAATCAACGACCATCCCAGTATTATTCAATGTTTCGGAGAACAGCTCGATTTCGACCTTTCCATTATGCCCGTGAAGTCCGCTGCATTTTCCTTCATAATTAAAAAGTCTGTGTCCATAACAGAAATTAATTACCTTGGTAACTTTATACATATAAACCTCACTAACATACCTACTTTCCTCAATAAAGAAAGGAATTAAAAAATATAATATCAAAATTTCCCCTCGTTCGAGGGGAAATTTAGTATAAAGTTTTTTGGGACACCTTTTTTACAAAAAAGGTGTCTGCTTACTTTCTTTGGAAAAGAAAGTAGGTTAGCTTATTAACCTTCCGCCGTCAACGGCGTACATTCCCCCTGTTATAAAATCAGAGCCCTCGATCAGGAATGCAGCTGTTGCGGCAATATCATCAGGTGAACCCATTTTTTTTAACGGAACATCCGATATTATTTGTTCTCTCTCTTTTTCGCTGAAATCTTCAGGGAGAATTATCGGCCCGGGCAATATACAATTAACCTGAATATCAGGCGCAAGGGTTTTCGCAAGAGCTTTTGTTAATGCAATAACTCCGGCTTTCGATACACAGTAAGGAATGTAATTGGTATACGGCCTGATACCGCTCCAGTCCCCGATATTTATTATCTTGCCCTCTTTTTGTTTCAGCATTATATCAGCAACGTATTTAGAACAAAGAAATGTACCTTTTAAATTTATATCAATATTTATATCCCAATCTTTCTCAGAAAGTGTTTCAAAAGGAGTCTTAAAAAAGACAGCGGCATTATTAACAAGAATATGCAGATATCCAAATTCCTTGACAATTTGTTCAATCATTGATTTAACTTCATCTGCCTTAGATACATTTGCTCTGATTGCAATCGACTTTACACCAAATTTCTTAATCTCTTCTGTAACACCTTGTGCTTCCTTTTCGGATGTATTGTAATTTACTATAACATTGGCACCTTTTTCTGCAAGGGTTAAAGCAATACATTTACCCACTCTCTTTGCGCTTCCAGTTACAAGAATGACTCTATTTTTTATTGTCATAATTTAAATATAGTAGTAAAGAAAAAATTATATAATAATTGAAAATAATCTTAAGAAAACGCAGCAGCATGTTCCTGCTTATGGAGATTGCAGGGTCTTCCAAAGTTTCAGGATCATAATGATAATCATTAAACTTCATTTCGTGAGGTATTAAAGCCGTATGGTAGCAAAATTATAAAAAAACTATAGTAAAAAATTATATTTATTTAAGCAGAAGTAAGCCTATAAAAGTTTTATTATAAAATTTAACTTATTATGATTTGTTTATTATATCAAATATCTCTTCAATATTGGCGGTTACTTTTACAGGTTTATTTGCAAATTTTCTATCTTTGATATTAAATGATTCAAATTTTTTGTCAATTTCTTTATCAACACCCTCTGAATGATATCCGACCGTAGCAATAGGGTCTTTCAACTGATGACCGGTTGCGATGCAGACCACAATATCTCCGGGATTAATAATACCCTCTTCATATAAAACCTTTGCGCCGGCCACAGGTGCAGCCGATGCAGGTTCACATCCAAATAGTCCATTAAGCGCGATTATAGCTTTTGCATCGAGAATTTGTTCGTCTGTAACACTCCTAACAATACCATTTGTAAACTCCAGTGTTCTTAAAGCCTTTTTCAGATTTACAGGACGATTTATCTCTATCGCGCTTGCAACGGTTTTAGCTTTGATATTGTTTTCATCCATATATTTATAATATTCATTAATTATATTATCATCGACATCTCCATTATTCCACCGCAGCTTTTTCTCATTATACAGTACATCAAGTGTGGGAGCACCGGTTGAATTAACTATAACAATTCTCGGAATCTTTTTTGTCATTCCCAGTTCAAAAAGTTCTATAAATGCTTTTCCAAATGCAGAACTATTACCAAGATTCCCCCCCGGCACAATAATCCAGTCAGGAATCTGCCAGTTCAATCCCTCCAATACTCTATACATTATTGTCTTCTGGCCCTCAAGTCTGAAAGGATTAAGTGAATTCATCAAGTATAAACCCTTTTCCCTTGCCAATTCCTGCACAAGTGCCATCGCATCATCAAAATCTCCTTCTATTTGAATAGTTTTCGCACCGTACTCCAGCCCCTGAGAAAGCTTACCGTATGCAATCTTCCCCTCTCCGAAGAAAATATATCCCTGAAGAATTCCGGAGTTCCTCGCATAAGCAGCAAGCGAGGCAGATGTATTTCCGGTAGACGCGCATACCGCCTTGTTTACACCAATCATATTTGCATGAGTGAATGCTGCTGTTAGCCCATTATCTTTGAATGAACCGCTCGGATTTGTACCTTCAAATTTTATATAAAAATCATTATAAATAAAGTCGATTTCTTTTTTGCTCAAATCCTTATCGGGTACAATCTTTATTTCTCCATCCTTTCTCTTAAATATTTTACCTATAACATATTTTCCGACAAAGCTCGTATGATAGGGATTTGTCCGACCTTCTGCACCATCCAGAGATACAATCTGCCTTGAAAAGGTCTGCTCATTTTCTATATTCACAAAAGGCAAAAGTTCTCTGAACCTCCATACTCCACTTCTATCGAATATAAATCCCAAATTGCCTCTTCTTGATTCATAGAACCGGAGTTCCTTAGGATAACTTATTTTATCCCAGTCATATTTTATATCAAGCAAATTCCCACACTTTTTGCATTCAGTAATAACTTCAGCAAAATCATAAGTCTCTCCGCAGCTTGGGATAATACATTGCTGATATGCCTGTATACCCATACTAAACTCCCAGGTTAAAGTTCATTAATATAAAAAATACTTTTTCTTTTATTTAAATTCTTTTTCACTAAAAAAATCAGTCATTCATAATTTGCCATCAGCTATTCATATTTTTTTTGCCTACTGTCTATTCTTCACTGCCCATTTGTCATTCGTAAACATCAAAGCTGACCACTAATAGCTTATAGCAGTTTAATATAAATATTTTAAACATTTATTTCAATATAATAAATAGTTTCACTTTCAACCGGATGCAAGTTTCATTATCTTTGATTGCGATGCCTCTTTTTTTGATAAAATTCCTGCTATCCTGCCTTTATGCATAACGGCAAACCTGTTACATATACCTGCAATTTCGGGCAGCTCTGAAGAAATTATTACCACTGCAATCCCTTTTTTTACAAGATTAATTATAAGTTTATAAATTTCCATCCTTGATTTCGTATCCATCCCCCTATCAGGTTCATCAAATATAAGAACTTTAGAATCTACAGAGAGCCACCTTGCAAGCATAATTTTTTGCTTATCCCCTTCACTTAAGTCATTTATATTTCCATCAACAGCTGAAGAGTTTATATTCAACTCTTTAAAAAAATCTAAAACAACAGCTTTTTCTTTCTTCTTGCTTATTAATCCTCTTTTAATAACCGAATTAAGATTTGTAATGGTAATATTTTCAGCAATATTCATAAAAGGAATTAATCCTTTATTGTTTCTATCCTTTGTTAATAGACCGATTCCCAGTATGATTGCATCGCGAGGAGAACTAATTTTTATTTTTTCCCCACCAAGATAAATATCGCCGCTCTTCTTTTTCTCTGCTCCAAATATAATCTTTCCAAGTTCACTTATTCCCGAACCAACCAGACCGACTATCCCAAAAATTTCACCCTCAAAAACCTCAAGATTTACATTCTTGACTTTACCTGCACCCGAAACATTATCAAGACGTAAAACCTCTTTACCTTTTTTAAATTTGATATCAGGTAATTTCCGTTTACCATTCATTCCCGTCATCTTTCTTATCAATTCTCCGCGTCTCATTTGTTTAACAGGTTTCGTATCAATTATGACACCTTCTCTTAAAATTGACACCCTGTCGCCAACCTTATAAATTTCGTCTGTTCTGTGAGACAGATATATTATACTAATTCCCTTCAATTTTAAAATTCTTATAAGTTTAAACAGGTTATTTGCTTCTTTTTCAGATAATACAAACGTTGGTTCGTCTATTGTAATAATCTTTGCATCAAAAGACAGGGTTTTTGCCATCTCAACTATTCGTTTCTCTGCGGCGTCAAGCTCTTCTACCAACGTATTTATATCCCGCTTTAAACCAAGTATATCAAGGATTACCCTTGCTCGGGTCTTTAATATACGCCAGTTTATCAGCATTGTGTTATTATAAACAGGCTCCTTTCCTAAAAATATATTTTCAGCTATACTAAGGCAATCAATAAGCTTGAACTCATGAGGCACAGTTGAAATTCTCTTCGCTTTTGCAATTGTTGAAGAAGTTATTTTAACATCACGACCAAACATCTTAATTTTCCCCGAGTCCATCTTCTCCATTCCTGCAAGAATCCTCATAAGTGTGGTCTTACCGGCTCCATCCTCACCGGCAAGTATATGAACCTCACCCGGATTAAGGTCAAAGTTGACATCATCCAATGCTTTGACCCCGTAATAATATTTGGTAATCCCAATCATTTCCAGAATTTTTCGTTCCATTTTTCAAGCCAATTTTTAAAACAATTATATTTTATACTCAATTACAATAATCCCGATCCTGTTTTTCTTCAATAGCTCACCATATCAAAATTTTTGAAATAATCCTATTTCCGTGAAAACATATTTATAGTATATTCGGGACTTATTCTTTTCAAATATTTCAATACACCATCAAAGCAGTCTTTATGCGGTAAGTTACTATAAGAAGCTCAACTTTAGAAATGTTCAAATAATCAGTTAAATTGGAAAATGGAATTTACAGAACATCCTGATTTACAATTTGATAGAACATCCAAAGCCATCATCCATCCCTATTGCCTTTTGTCTATTGGCTGTTGTTTATCCCCCCGCTTTTTTTGTATAATTAAGAAGACCGCCTGAAAATAGAATATTCTTCTGTCTTTCTGAAAAACTGCAACTGCAAGCTATTTCGATTCCTTTTGTTTTATTATTGCAGATAACCGTTTCATTAGCTTTAATTCGTTTCTTCAATTCAGGGAACTCCAACTGGTCGCCTTGTTCAATCTTTTCGTAATCATCTAAATTTGAGAATGTAAGGGGCAGTATGCCGAAATTAATCAGATTGGCAAGATGAATCCTTGCAAAAGACTTTACGATAACTACTTTTAATCCAAGATACATCGGAGCAAGGGCAGCATGTTCTCTACTTGAGCCCTGACCGTAATTCTCGCCGCCGATAATAAAACCACCACTTTTCTCTTTAGCCCTCTTTGGAAAATCGGGGTCTACTCTAACATAAACATATTCCGAAATCGCTGGAATATTCGACCTCAGGGGTAAAATTTTCGCTCCGGCAGGCATTATATGGTCAGTTGAAATATTATCACTCACTTTTAGAAGCACATCTCCGCCGTAAGATTCCGGCATTTCTTTTGCAATTGGAAGCGGCTTAATATTTGGTCCTCTTATGACCTTGACTTTAGCCCTTTCCTCATCAGATAGGGGCGGAATAATCATATTATCATTGATAGAAAGTTTCTCGGGAATCTCGATTTCAATCTTTTCCCCCATATCCTTCGGGTCAGTAATTACACCTTTAAGGGCTGATGCAATAGCTGTTTCCGGACTGCTGAGATAAACATTTGATGACATTGTCCCCGAACGCCCTTCAAAGTTTCTGTTAAAACTTCTTACGGAAACAGCATTTGTCTCCGGTGCCTGCCCCATCCCAATACAAGGACCACAAGCAGATTCAAGGATTCTTGCACCGGCTTTGACTATATCGGTCAGCGCATTATTTTTTACAATCATTTCAAAAACCTGCTTTGAGCCGGGTGTAACAACCATACCGACATCACGATGAACCGTTTTCCCCTTGAGCATAGCTGCAACCGTCATTAAATCGGAATAAGAAGAATTAGTACAGCTCCCGACGCAAACCTGATTCACTTTAAGCCCTGCAATATCTTTTACTTTTACAACTTTATCGGGACTGTGCGGCTGCGCAATCAGTGGCTCGAGCTCGCTCAAATCAATCTCAACAACCAAATCATATTCAGCATCCTCATCTGCCTCAAGCAAAATCCAGTCCTCATCCCTTTCCTGTATTTTCATATAGTTTTTTGTATTTTCATCACTCGGGAATACCGAGGTAGTAGCACCAAGTTCCGCTCCCATATTTGTTATTGTTGCCCTCTCGGTAGCAGACAAGGTTTTTACACCCTCACCCCCATATTCCATAATCTTTCCGACTCCACCCTTAACGGACAACCTCCTCAAAACTTCAAGAATTATATCCTTCGCTGTAATCCACGGATTCAGCTTGCCTGTCAACTTAACCAGCACAACCTCCGGCATTTTTAGATAAAATGCACCTCCACCCATAGCAACCGCAACATCAAGCCCACCAGCACCCATCGCCAACATCCCCAAACCGCCCGCTGTCGGAGTATGACTGTCCGAACCAAGAAGGATTTTCCCGGGAACCGCAAACCTCTCAAGATGAACCTGATGACATATCCCGTTACCCGGCTTTGAAAAATATATCCCGTATTTCATAGCAACGGTTTGAAGAAACCTGTGGTCATCAGCATTCTCAAAACTTGACTGAAGCATATTATGGTCAAC
>JAUVVT010000314.1 GCA_030604505.1 bacterium
CTTGACTTTTAAATATTTTATTATTATAATATTAAGCCTAATAATAATATTTTAGACATTATTTAATTTATTTGATATGACAGAAAATAATTATCCGGTTTTATATATTGTCAGTACTCCAATCGGCAATCTCAAGGATATAACATATCGTGCAGTTGAAATTCTCTCATTGGTTGACTTAATTGCATCTGAAGATACAAGAAGAACCAAAATCCTTCTAAATCACTACGGAATAAAAAAACCTGTTATATCATATAATGACATTAATAAAAAGAAAATAACACCCAAGATATTAAATAAATTACAGGAAAATAATTCGGTCGCTCTTGTATCGGATTCTGGAACCCCGGGAATATCAGACCCATTGTACTATCTGCTCACAAGTGCCATCGATGAGAAAATAAAAATAATCCCTGTTCCCGGAGCGTCCGCTCTGCTCGCAGGTATAGTAACAGCAGGTCTTCCGAATGACAGATTTATTTTCGAGGGATTTATTCCCCCAAAAAAAGGAAGAGAAAAGAGATTCCTTCAATTAAAAGAAGAACCAAGAACAATAGTTCTTTTTGAATCACCTTACCGCCTGATAAAAACGCTTACAGACCTTGAAAAATTTTTAGGAAACAGAAGAATCTCAATAGGTAGAGAATTGACTAAAATTTACGAAGAAATTATCAGAACTGATATAGAATCAGCACTAAAAATGTTTTCAAAAAAGAAACCCAAAGGTGAATTTGTTTTGGTCATAGAAGGAAAACGTAAATAATAAGGTTATAATTTTATGTCAGAAGTTAATAATTCTAATATTGAAGAACAGAAGACTAAAGTCCTGCCCAATTTTATACAAGATTTATACTATAGTCTGGTAAATCCATTAGTAGCTTTCTTGATAAAGAAGCACATACACCCGAATTTTTTAACGACATTAGGATTATTCTTTAGTATAATAGTTGCGATATTAATGGCTAAGGGCTTTTTTTTCCTGGCTGGTGTAATGATAATAATGGCTGGTACCTGCGATATGGTAGATGGAAAGGTTGCAAGAGCTACCGGACTCGGTTCAAAGTTTGGGGCTCTTTATGACTCCGCTATCGACAGATATTCGGAAACAATAATATTTTTCGGGGTTTGTTTCTATTTCGTTCAAAATAGTTTATATATTACATCTATTGCCGGTTTTATTGCGATCAGCGGCTCATTAATGGTTAGCTATATCAGGGCAAGGTCAGAAGGGCTGGGACTGAAATGTAAAATCGGTCTGATGCAGAGACCCGAAAGACTTATATTTTTATCAATTGGGGGAATGCTCGGTGATTTAACTTTTGTTGATCCATATTATCCAATCTCTCTTATTATTGCAATTTGGGTTATTGCCATATCGGCAAATTTTACAGCTATACAAAGACTGCACTACGTCTGGAAAGAAACCGAAATAAAAAAAGAAAAAAAAGATGAAGCATATATACAAAAACAGGATATATAGGAAAGAGTATAGATTATACTGATAACATTACTAAAATCTACACTTCAATGTTATTTCTCTAAAATCCCCCATAAAGGGGGGGGGACATAGGGGGTTGTAAAAAAGTATAGTTAAGACATAAAAAAATCAGCGCATAAAACAGTTGTTAGGGCAGACCCATGTGTCTGCCCTAACAAAAAAACACGATTGTTTACATAAAGATTATGGGCGAACACACGGATTCGCCCTTACAAATTTAATCGTTATTTATAAATTTTATGAATAATTCGGTTAAAAAATCAAATTTCCCATATTATTTATTTGAGGTTGCAAAAACAATATGACTAAATTAATAAAAAAATATAACAAAATTTTATCCATATTTCTGCTGATTTTTATATTTGGAATACTAAACTACGGACACGAACAACTAATTTCATCCCCCATTGGTGATGATTATACATTAAGATTACTGAACAAGATATTTGATGAGATAGAAGATAAATATGTTGAAGAGATAGATGAATCAAAATTGATAAAATTAGGAATAAACGGAATATTAGGCGGTCTTGACCCATATACCAGTTTCTATGACAGAAAAGGAGCTGCACAGTTAAGGTCAATTACAACAGGAAAGTATGGTGGGATTGGTTTTTATATCAGTATGATTGACAGTGAATTCACAATGATTTCGCCCATAGAAAATTCTCCTGCAAAAAAAACAGGTGTTAGGTCAGGAGATGTTATCATCAGGGTCAATGGAGTAGAAACAAAAGGGATGAAAACAGAAGATGTAACTGATATGATTAAAGGAAAAGAAGGAACGGAAGTAGAGTTGACAATAAAAAGAAAAAATCTCCCGGAACTATTTGATATTAAGATTACAAGAAAAAACATACGACTGAGGGATGTGGTATACAAAGAAATGCGGGATAATCATATTGGATACATTAAGTTAAACCACTTTTCCCAGAATGCCGCAGGAGAAATGTTCAAAGCTCTGCGCGATTTAAAAAAATCAGGCATTAAAAGATTGATATTAGACATCAGAGGCAATCAGGGAGGACTGTTAACATCAGCGGTTGATGTGGTTGATTTGTTTGTCGAAAAGGGAGAATTGATAGTTTCAATTAAAGGTAGAAACAACGAGTTTAGTTCGGCATACAGGTCGAAAAGAAAACCTGAATACTATGACAAACCTCTTGTGGTCATTGTTGATAACGTTAGTGCCAGTGCATCTGAAATCTTGGCAGGGGCGGTGCAGGACCTCGATAGAGGTGTCGTTATCGGAAGAAAAACGTTTGGGAAAGGTTTAGTCCAGACCATCTTTCATCCTACGTCAAGAACAGCATTGAAAATGACCACCGCAAGATATTACACCCCGAGCGGAAGATGTATTGATGGAACAAAAATCAGCGGCATAAAAGAAACTAATAATGAAGAAAACATCTATTATACAAAATCAGAAAGAATCGTTCACGGCGGAGGTGGGATCACGCCTGATGTTATTATCCCGTATAAAGATGAATCCATTTCGGAATTATTGGACCAATCAATATTTCTGAAGTTTGCCATTAATTATGCCGTTGATAATTACGATAAAAATATTGTTGAGATTAATGATGAAATATTAGAACAATTTAAGAAATTTGCCGCAAAAAATGGTTTAAATAAAAAGAAAAATGGATTAAAAGAAATTAAAAAACTCCTCGAAATTGGGAATAATGAAAATTATGGTGCAGAGTATGAAAATTATTTAAATAATTTAAATGAAATTATCATAGAAAAAAATAAAGAAAAACTCGATTTATCGGACCCTTTAATAATTAATAACCTCAAAGAAAATATGAATTGGGTCCTGGGAGGAGATGTTTCTAAGATTGAAGCTACAATTGACGATGATATCTATGTGAAGAAAGCCATGGACATTCTGAACGAAAAAGAAAAATACACCAAAGTATTACAGAATCTTAAAGTTGTAAAAATACATTGAATCAGGAGATTCTTCCGGTAGAAAACAATTATGATAGTCTTTTGCGATTTTGACGGGACAATTACTGTTAAGGATGTCGGTGCTGAATTCTTTAATAATCTTATGACAGAAAAAAGACCGGATGTTCTTGAAGACTGGCTTAAAGGCAAAATAAATTCAAAAAAATGTTTAACTATACAGTGTTCTTATGTCAGAGCAGCAAAGAAAGAAATTGATGCCCTCCTTGATAAAATTGAAATTGACAAAACATTTCCACACTTTTATAATACACTAAAAAAAAATAATATCGAACTGATAATCATAAGTGACGGGTTTGATTATTATATAAAAAGAGTCCTCAATAATTATAACCTCGATGATATTAAGGTCTGCTCCAATAAATTAATCCTTTATAAA
>JAUVVT010000014.1 GCA_030604505.1 bacterium
GAATGGATTATTGAAAAAGTTGGGCTTGAGAATATAAAAAGGATGGTCTCAAATCCGCCACTTGAAGGTTTTACTGCTCCAAAGATTATATGGGTCAGGGATAATGAACCACAGATTTATGAAAAAATCGACAAAATCCTTATAGCAAAAGATTATATTCGGTTCCGCCTGACCGGTGAAATCGCGGCAGAAGTCTCAGACGCTGCGGGAACAGCCTTTTTCGATGTAAATAAAAGAGAATGGTCGGAAGAATTGCTGAAACTTATAGATGTACCTAAAGAGTTCCTCCCCCCCTGTTATGAATCGATAGATGTTATCGGCAGGATAAACAACGAAGCAGCTGAATTAACAAGTCTGAAAAAAGGCACCCCTGTTGTCGGGGGAGGTGCTGATAATCCCTGTGCTGCTGTGGGAAATGGCATCGTCAGGGAAGGCAGGGTTCAGTCAAGTATCGGCACATCCGGTACAGTCGTTGCGTATTCAAATAGTGTGAAGGTCGACCCGGAAATGAGACTGCATACCTTCTGTCATACCGTTCCGAAAAGCTGGTATCTTATGGGTGTTGTTCTTCAGGCAGGCGGCGCTTTTAGATGGTTTAGAGATACCCTCGGTTTGCAGGAACTTAAAGAAGCCAAATCTAAGGGGATAGACCCGTACGAATATATGTGTCAGAAAGCGGATAGTGTCCCTATCGGTGCGGACGGTTTGATCTTCCTGCCGTATCTTTCCGGTGAGAGAACTCCTCATCAGGATGGTAAGGCAAGAGGCGCATGGATTGGGCTTACACTCTCTCACAAGAGAGAGCATATGATAAGAGCGGTTATTGAAGGTATTACATTTGCTATGCGTGATTCGATTGAATTAATGAGAGAATTAGGTGTTGAAATTTCTCAAATCAGAGCAACGGGCGGTGGAGCAAAAAACCGTTTCTGGAGAAAAATGCAAGCTGATGTTTATAACACCGAAGTTGTCTCACTGGCCTCAGAAGAAGGACCCGCTTTTGGCGCAGCACTCCTTGCCGGAACAGGAGCAGGTATCTATTCTGATATAGCCGAAGCAGCAAATGAAATCGCAAAAATAGTGGAAACATGCGAACCCCACACTGAAAATTCAAAAACATATAATGAATATTATGAAATCTACAGAGAACTATACCCCGCTCTAAAAGAAAGTTATTACAAAATCCCATAACTTACTTCTTTTGAAAAAGAAGTAAGCAAGAAAACTTCCTATTTTAAATTTCTCATCCTACGAGGAATAATTTAGCCCGAATAATTAAAAAAACACAATATAAAGCCGCAAATTGGACAATAATTAAAATAGTTTTAAGATGAATATAAAAAACATATTCTTATATGAAAATAAGATAAGGGCTGGGTGGCGAATATCAATTTTTTTAGCCTTGATGATACTTTTATTCATACCGGTAATTTTTCTGCCTTCCCTCATACAGCTTGAAAATATTTCTCAAGATGATGCTCTGTTTCTGATAATTAACTCATTTCCAATCGTCATAATAGTATTATTATCTACTTATTTTATGACTAAATTTATTGAAAAGAGAGAGTTTAAAACAATCGGATTAGCACTGCATTCAAATGTCAGAAAAGAAATCTTCTTGGGTATCCTTATCGGATTCTTGATGATTTCTTTAGTCTTTTTCTCTCAATTAATCTTCGGAGATGTAAGTGTTAAACTAACAGATTTTAGCTTAGTAATTCTCCTTGCAAACTTCATAACTTATGGGACAATATTCGCCATACAGAGTTCTGGCGAAGAGATACTCTTCAGAGGATATCTGTTCCAGACTTTAATTGAAGGTACGAATAAAATAATTGCTGTGTTTATAGTATCTGTTTTATTTGGATTTGTTCATTCTTTCAATCCGAATGTCTCGCTTTTCGCTGCTTGTAACATAGCATTATCAGGAATTCTTTTCTCAATCGCATATATCAAAACCCGCTCATTATGGCTGCCGTGTGCCTTACATTTTTCATGGAATTTCTGTCAGGGATTTATTTATTCTGCTCCTGTAAGCGGGATTAAAATCAGTCCAAGCTTGTTAATAATAGAAAATAATATACCTGAATTTTTAAGCGGAGGAGATTTTGGTCCTGAAGGGGGTATTATTGCAAGTATTGTTTTTCTGGGTGGAATTTTTTATATTGCTTTATCAAGAAGATTTTCATTTACAGAAGATTCAAAAACCACCCTTACTGAGAGCAAAGAAAATAACTATGAAAATAAATGAAATATTTAAAAGTATTCAGGGCGAATCAACATATATGGGTATTCCTACCCTCTTCATAAGAGTTTCGGGATGCAATTTAAGATGTTCATATTGTGACACAAAATATGCTTATAACGAAGGTAAAGAAGTGCCTGTCGATGAATTATTAAAAATAGCCAACAGTTATAATATGAAATATGTGTGTATAACCGGTGGAGAGCCCTTGCTTCAGAAAGATACACCTGAACTAATCGAAAAACTCCTCGATAAAGGTTACAAAGTAATTCTTGAAACAAGCGGAAATCAGGATATTGGCATGGTGAAAGATGGAGCAATAATAGTAATGGATATAAAATGTCCTTCAAGCGGCGAATCGAAAAAGAATAACTGGCTCAATATCGATAAGCTTAAAAGTAATGCCCAGGTAAAATTTGTAATAGGCAACAGAGAAGATTACGAATGGGCGAAAAATATTATAAACAAATGCAGACTTACTGAAAAAGCAAACGTTCTTATGTCTGTGGTCTATGAAAAATTAGCCCCAAAAGAGCTTATTGAATGGATTCTGGAAGATAATCTTAACGTTCGTTTTCAGCCGCAGCTCCACAAGCTGATATGGAGTAGAAATGTCAGAGGAAAATAAAACAAAAAGACAGAGGGCGATTGTTCTGTTGAGCGGGGGAATGGACAGCTGCGTGACAGCAGCTGTCGCAAACGAAGAATATAAATTGATATTCCTGCACGCCAATTATCACCAGCGGACAGAAAAAAGAGAATTGAAAGCCTTCAATGATATAGCCGATTATTACGGAGTAGAAAAAAGAATAATCATCGACCTTGGGTTTCTTAAGGATGTGGGCGGCTCAAGCTTGACAGATGAGACAATTGATGTGGAAATATCAGGCAATAAAACGAATGGTATCCCTTCTACTTATGTTCCTTTCAGAAATGCAAACATTTTAAGCCAGGCAGTCAGCTGGGCAGAGGTTCTAATAGCTGATGCCGTATTCATAGGTGCTGTCGAACAGGATAGTGCCGGCTATCCCGACTGCCGAAAAGTTTTCTACAATGCATTCAACAAAGTTGTCGAATTGGGGACAAAATCCGAGACAAACATAAAGGTCATTACTCCGCTAATTGAAATGAAAAAGAGCGAAATTGTAAAACTCGGGATAAAACTTAATGCCCCGCTTCACTTGTCCTGGTCATGCTATATCAACGAAGACAGGGCATGCGGAGAGTGCAGCAGCTGCGTTCTTAGAATCAAAGCTTTCAAAGAAGCTAAAATAGAAGACAGGATAGAATATATTAAATAACTTACTTCTTTTTGGAAAAGAAGTAAGCAATCTGAGGGACCCACCTCTGGCGGGGAAAACTTTCAACTAAAAAAGATGTCAATATTATAAATTATGAAATACAAAATAATAGGCATAGGCGAAATCCTCTGGGATATTTACGGCTCGGAAAAATATCTTGGCGGGGCAACCGCCAACTTTACATCTCACGCACATCAACTCCGGCAGGAAGGTATCATTGTGAGCAGAGTCGGAAAGGATAAACTTGGAGATGAAATAATATGCTCATTGAAAAAAAAGGGAATCCACACCGGCTTTATTCAGCAGGACAACCTGTATCCCACGGGAACTGTCTATATAAGGCTTCTTCCGGGTTCTGTACCTAAATTTTTATGCAGTCAAAATGTAGCATTTGACTATCTTGAATTTGATAAAAATCTTGAATCCCTTTCCGAAAAAGCGGATGCTGTCCTTTTCGGCAGTCTGGCACAAAGAAATGAAGTTTCAAGAAAAACAATAGTAAAATTTCTTACATCACTTAAAAAAGCAGTCAAAATATATGATATTAATTTCAGGGGCTTCAGGAAAAGCAATTTAATCGACATAGAAAAATCCCTGCATTTAGCAGACATTCTGAAATCAAATAAAGATGAATTAATAAAGCTCAAAAAAATATTTAATAAAAAAGATAAAGATGATATTGCATTTCTTTTTCACCTTTTAAATGAATATAAAATCAGGCTTATTTGTATTACTCTTGGTAAATGGGGATGCTTGTTCTTGAATAAAAATGAGAAATTCTATTCTCCGGGTGTGAAAATAAATGCAGTTGATACAGTCGGTGCAGGAGACGCTTTCGCAGCAGCATTTATCACCAGTCATCTTCAGAAAAAACCGTTAATGGAAACAGCAGAATTCTCAAACTATATTGGTGCATTTGTTGCATCAAAAATGGGAGCAACACCTAAATACTCAAAAAGAGAAATAAACAATTTCATAAACACACACAAAGAAAAAAACACAAAGAAAAAACTTACTTTCTTTTGAAAAAAATAGGTAAGGATTTTTTCCGCCCAAGGAGAACCCGCTCTGCGGATGGGATACCCTTTTTTCAAAAAAAGCGCTTATTTACTTGAAAATTTATCTCGATTTATTTACGTTGATCTTGTCGCAGTATTTTTCAATTCGACAGATACCGCATAACGGAGAAATCGGTTTGCAGAGATTCTGACCGTATGTTACCAACAGGTCATTATATATAATCCAGTATCTTCTTGGAAGCTTTTTGCGAAGTGCGAATTCAGTCTCTTCAGGAGTTTTCGTTTTGACATATCCAAGTCTGTTCGAAATCCTGTGAACGTGGGTATCAACACAAATGCCCGGTTTATTATACCCTAAAGTAACCACAAGATTTGCGGTTTTCCTGCCGACACCTTTTAGTTTAAGAAGTTCGTCAATCTCCTGTGGAACTGAAGAATTATATTTTTTAATAAGTGTCTTTGAAATTTCAATTATATTTTTTACTTTTGTATTATAAAATCCAACAGGATAAATGGCTTTCTTAATGGTTTTTGGATTAAGTTTACTCATACTTTCGGGAGTTTCTGCAAGTTTAAACAATCTATTGACTGCTTCTCTGGTGACTTCATCCTTTGTGCGGAGACTCAACATACAGGAAATAAGAACTTTAAAAGGAGACCTGTCCTTTGATATTTCAGTGACAATCGGCTCTTTCCAGGATTTTATCTCTTTTTTTAAAATTCTTATTACGTCATCAATCTGGTTGTTTTTCATTTTATATCCTGATTATTTTAATTTTAAAAAATATATTCAAATTATTTGATAAAGTCAACAAGGAGATTTCCTCTTGAAAAAAACAATCATAATCTTATCGGTTTTTTTAGTTTTCTTTAATTTGGTTGAATGTTCCAGAAAATATGTAATCGAAAGCTCATATATAGAAATCCCAAGACTCCCCGTAAAACTGGGCATAGATGTTCTGCTTGAAAAGAAGCTTCATCTTCTTAAGGGCAAAAGAGTTGGATTGATTACAAATAAAAGCGGCATCACAAGTAATAGAGTATCCACAATTGAAGCACTGCACAATAAGAAAGCAGTGAATTTAGTCTGCCTGTTTTCACCGGAGCATGGTATCAGAGGAAATAGAAAGGCAGGAGAATATGTAGACAGCTATATTGATGACAGAACAGGTTTCCCCGTATACTCTTTATACGGCAGAAATAAAAAACCTTCCGAAGAGATGATGAACAAAATAGATGTATTGCTGTTTGATATTCAGGATATTGGAGTCAGAACCTACACGTATGTATATACGATGTCTTATGGAATGGAAGCCGCCGCAGAATATAATAAGGAATTCTTCGTCCTTGACAGACCCAACCCATTAGGAGGTGAAAAGGTCGAAGGAAATGTCCTCGAAACAGAATACAAATCATTTATCGGAAGATACCCGATTGCTTTCAGGCACGGTATGACTGCCGGTGAGCTTGCCCGTATGTTTAATAAAGAATTCAAAATAAACTGCAAACTCACCATTATAGAAATGGAAGGATGGAAAAGACATATGTATTATGACCAGACCGACTTGTCCTGGATACCGCCTTCCCCCCATATTCCACACCCGGAAACCGCCCTGTACTATGCGGCAACCGGATTTATCGGTGAACTCGGTACAATAGCCGAAGGAGTCGGCACAACAACACCATTTGAAATAGTCGGCGCACCGGGAATCGATCCTTCTATGCTTGCTAATACCCTCAATAAAAAAAACCTCCCCGGTGTACACTTCTATCCGGTCTATTTTATCCCATTCTATCATATTTTCCAGAATAAAGAATGTGGAGGGATTAAAATATTCATAACTGATAGAGATGAATTTCTTTCATTTGAAACGGGTCTTTTTATACTTAAATTAATCAAAGAATTATTTCCCGACTTCGATATCTTTGCAGAAAACATTAGAATGTTCCAGCTTGCAACAGGAACAAATAAAATTGTCAACAGTCTGCAAACAGGCATTAGCTCGGAAGAAATAATAAAATCATATCAAGGAGATTTACAATCATTTATACAAAAGAGAAAGTCGTATCTTATTTACTAAAATATTTGGAGGAATAATGAATACGTATAAAAATATTATATTTGTTGTCATTCTGATATTTGTCTTCTTCACAGGTAAAAACATAAATCCGTCATTTGCCCAGATAGAGAAGTTTATTCCACGTCAGGGAGGAACAGTTGAAGTCTGGCGAATAACTGACGACCCGACAGTCCGGGACTGGGCAAGTTATCATAGTACACCATGTTTTAGCCCCGATGGAAGGTATATATGCTATATACACTTTGCCGGAAATCCCGATGAATTAAAATTACCTCCAAAATCGGAGATACAGCACAAAGACCTGTATCGCCCGACCGGCACGCCAGGAGCAAGAAAGATTCGCTTATATGACCTTCATAAGAATGAGGACAGAAAAATAAACGCCGAAAATAACAATACCGATCCAAAGTGGGCAAACAAACACAATTGGTTCTTTTATACCCAATCCATCTCCAGAGAAGGAACAAACGAAGAGAAAACAACAAAGGTTATGTGGCTGGATGTAGATACCGGAAATCTGAAGAATATTGGATACGGTCTCAGGTCTCTAAAATATACCGACTGTGATGACCGATGGTTGTATGGTATGATAACACTTGCCGATGGAGAGGTAAAGGGATCTCGAATCCCGATTAAAGAGAATTCAAAACCAGAACCACTGCAGGGAAAATGGAAATATGGAGGCAATCTCTTATATACCAATCCTGTTCATCCGATGATTGTTTCAAGAGACAACCTCTACAAGCAGCATTATTATGCAACAAAAATTTGGAGACCAGCAGGATATTTAGGAACTTATGACATACCTTTTGTCGCACGGCACTTTTTTCATGCTGACCTCGAAGGAGGAAACCGTATTGTCTCATATCCCGAAATGGAAGGAGCTCACTTCTCATGGTTGGGAGACGGCTCATATTTTTTAGCCGGTAACGGCCAATTTCGGGGATGGAAATGGAATGAGCCGCTTCCAAGCAATATCCATTTTCTTGGAGCGATAAGGTGCTCCAGCGATCCCAGTCCCTGCGGGCGAAGCGGACGGTGGATTTCAGGAAGCAGTGCCGGTCCAATGCAGATAGTAGACATCCGCTCAGGAGATGGATGGAACTATTTGAATGCTCTGTCGCATATCCATGACTCCGGCTCCTTCAGTTACTGCTATGGCTCCGGACTGAGTGATAATGATGCAAAAGGAAGTCCCGACGGAACCAAAATTTGTTTTGTCACAAATTATGACTTAAAAGACGGGCCCGTAACCGAAATCTTAGAAAATGTATCGGGCATCTCGGGAAACCAAATACTTGTAAAATCTACCGATGGCTTTCCTAAAGCAGGTAGAATAACAGTGCGCAATGAAATAATTGCGTATGAACGAAAAACACCAACCAGTTTTGAAGGGCTAACTCGAAGATTATACAATACACACCCTGTCATATTGGAACATTTAAATCCTCAAAGACGCAAATTATATGAAGAACGCCCCGTTGACCTACGGAAAGGACAGATTGTTAAATCGTTTGATGCTATATGCATCCCGGAAGATGAATGGAAAAAGCTTCCACTACCAGCAAAAATACTTAAGCATTATGACGGAAAAATAACACCACTCCTGCGGCAGGCACAGACCGATGTTTACGTTGCAGTGGTTCGACTGCCGGACAGACCCCACTTTCGAAAAGCAGAAAATGAGATTGAACTCATCCCAAGTGAAAACCACTGGGAAACTTACGGCTATCATATTTTTAAAGACAGTACAAAGATTACAGATAATCCCCTTCGCCCGGGAGAATCATTTAATTTCCCCGAAACCGGGACATACACAGCAACGGCAGTCGAATGGTCAGGATTGGAAAGTAAAGAAAGTTTACCCGTTAAAATACAAAACAACATAACCTTAAAAATCCTGCACGATAAACCTGCCGATTTTTCCTGGACATACGACAGGTGGCTGGTCGATAGAAAAGAAGTATCAGAGGAAGAAGCAAAGAATTCCATTGAAGCTGTCAGGGAAATTGTTCATTTACACGATGGAGTAATCCATCGGGAGTGGTATAATTGGGGTCAGATTATTAAGCGTTATGATTTAAACCTTGAATGGAAGCCAATCCGCCGCTTGTTTTATCAGAACAGTAAACTTACAAGACGGGAATTACACAACCGTGATGGTATCCACTTTAGTACTGAATTTTTTGACCCGGATGGATACATTACAGAATCAATACAGTATCGAATGGTTAGTGGAGAATTAAATGAATACAGGCACTGGTGGTATGAAAAGGGTGTTTCAGTAAAAAGTGTTAGAAACTCATCCGGAGGAGCAGAAATATATACAAAAGACGGAAACAGATGGTTAAAAAAAATAACAAAAGTTGAATAATAGCACCTATCGAGACTCAATATTGTTTTAAACAGCAAATTCTATAAAAAACTTTGAAAATAATATTTTCACAAAATCCTGAAAAAACCAAATTGACCGTAGAAAAATTATGAAAAATTTCTTATTATTATTCGTTTTTATCTTCACGGTTACATTATTTCCCATTTCTTCATTTGCAGATGCTGAGCTAACAAATGATGCATCAAAAACACTGGACAAGGGCATACAATATTTTTATTCAGTCTCCACTAATGGGGGCTATATGTCGGGTTATTCCTTAGACCTTAAGAAACGGCGGGGATTTTTGCGTGATGTGGCAGACACCCAGATTCAGGTTCAGACGCCGGGAACTCCATCGGTTGGCGAAGCTTTTTTGAAAGCATATAAGGTAACCGGTGATAAATTCTATTTATTATGTGCAGAGAAAGCAGGCGATGCTCTTATATGGGGTCAAAAAAACTCAGGTGGTTGGAGCCGCTATATCGATTTTAACAATAAAGCAGAAAATGAATCCTGCAAAATCTGGAGTATCACAACAACCAGTGCCCTCCGTTTTCTGATGGCTCTTAATATGGTAATACAAAAAAAGTCCCTTCAAGCGGCTGTTGAAAAGGGACTCGGATTTATGTTAGAAAGCCAGTTTGAAAACGGCGCCTGGCCTCCATTTTATCCACTGCTTGGGGACCGCTATAACTGCTACACCTTTAATGACGGAACCATCAATGACTGCATCAGTACAATGCTCGAAGCTCATAAAAATTACAATAAGCCTGAGCATCTTGAGAGCATAAAAAAAGCGGGAGATTTCATTTATATTTCACAGCTTCCACCGCCGCAGCCCGGCTGGGCACAACATTATAACTACTACTTACAGCCCCAATGGTTCCGACAGTACGAACCGCCCTCTGTTAACAGCTCTGTTACTGCCCGAAACTTCTCAACACTCGTCGATTTATTTTTATATACCGGAAATAAAAAATATCTCGAGCCAATTCCAGATGCAATCCGCTGGCTCAAAAATTCAAGACTCCCCAATGGCAGATGGGCACGATTTTATGAGCTTAGAACCAATGTTCCACTATACTATGACAGGGACAGAATACGAGTCTCAGCAGTAGAAGAACTGAGCGATGAGAGACGAACCGGTTATAGATATCAGGTCAATATTGATCTGGAAAATATAACCGAATATTACAATAATGTTAAAAAACTCGGAAGAGATGAGTATATTAAGGAAAAAGAAAAAGCCCTTTCAGAAAATGAAAAAATTAAAAAACTGAAAGTTCTGGAAACCACCGTAAGAAATATAATCTCCTCACAGGACGAAATGGGACGATGGGTAACAAAAAACAGATACAGAATTAATGTCTTGGGAACAGGACAGTGGAACGGACAATACGCCGTTGAAGATATGATAATGAGCAGGATTTTTATTAAAAATATTAACTTATTATGTGATTATATTGAAATGGCAAAATCTATTTATTAATTTAAAAAGCAGGTAAAAAAATGAAAAATGCAAGTATAAAACTTATTAAAATTATGACATTTTTAATATTGATTTTATTCTTTAACTGCTCCGACCAAAAAACTGAAGATTCAAAAACTACCTATAAAAAACCAGCATGGCTGAAAGAGGCAATCGTACATGCTGGGAGTAATCAGGAACCACTGATCTTCAGAGTAAGAAGAGGCGGTGTTTCGACTCAGATAGAAGAAGAATATCTTCAAGCCCATAGCGAAGAAATAGTAAAAGAAGCAAAAGATTTCGGAGGCACATACTATTGCACTCACCTTTACAAAGGATTCGGCCTGAAAGCGGAACAGGAAGAGAGAGTACTTGGTAAAAAGTTTGCAGACCTTCTTCACCGATACGGTTTTAAGGTCGGCACTTATGTCGGCAGCACTATGGGTTATGAGACATTTCTGCTGGAAAAACCAGAAGCAGAAGATTGGCTGGCGCCTGAATATATGGGAGCCCCTGTTATATATAGTACTCAATACTTCCGCCGAAGACCGTATATTGGACATCCGGACTACGTTAAATTTATAAAAAACATAGTTAAAATAGGAATAGAAGAATACAAAACCGACCTTTTTCACTTTGATAATCCCGCCAATCAGGCAAGACCGGAAGTATTTTATCATCCGCTTGCAATTAAGCAATTCAGGGAATTCTTGAGAAAAAAATATTCTCCCGAAATACTCAAAAAAAGACTGGGATTCAGTAATGCGAATCTTGTGGTTCCGCCAAAGTTCAGTGCACTCAGAAGTATGCAGACCTTTGATGACCCTATAACTCAAGAATGGATAGATTTTAGATGTCAGAAACTGGCAGATTATTATGGAGAAATGGCACGTTACATCAGAAGTATGAATCCAGATATAGCAGTTGAAATAAATCCACACGGAATTACAGGTGTAAACAGAGCGTGGGAGAGCAGTGTAGATTTCCCGCGCCTTCTCGCTCATACAGATGTATTTGTTTGCGAAGACGGAAATGATGCCGAGGTAACAGAAGACGGAAGACTGGTTTCAAATATCAGGTCTTACAAAATAGGGCGAACTTTAAATAACGTCGTTTTTAACGGCACAGGAAGTACACCGATTATGGTTCCTGAGGCAATGGCATTCAATAATGTATGTATTGGGAGACCTGGAAGGGCACAAAAAAAATACATTGCGTTTTTTCATAAAAACTTTGAGCATTACCGTGATGCTGATAATATTGCCGATGTTGCAGTCCTGAGGTCATTCCCATCGATGGCATACAACAGCTTCACTACACATCAAAGTACAATCCTATTTGAGCAGGTTCTGATTCAGGCAAAGATTCCTTTTGACATTATATTCGATGATAATCTCAAAGATTTATCCAAATATTCTGTTCTGGTGCTTGCAAATCAGGAAAGTTTGAGCGACGGCAATCTTGACCTGATAC
>JAUVVT010000241.1 GCA_030604505.1 bacterium
AATGAAAAATTTTAACATACATATTAATTATCAAAAATAAACTGGAGAAGATTATGAGAAAAGAAAGTATTGAAATTTGGTCATGGACTTTACAAAGGATTACAGCCGTCTTTCTCATATTTGGAATGATTGTGCATTTCTGGGTTTTACATTACTTAGACATTCCGGACAAAGCTATTACCTTTACACTTGTTCAGGAACGGCTTCAGTCTCCATGGTGGATTATTTTTGATTCCTTATTACTAATTACAGCATTATACCATGCATTAAACGGAATCTGGAGCATTATTCTGGACTGGAATCCGAAAAAAAACGTTAGAATATTTTTAGGATGGTCTTTATCGCTCATTGGTATCGTCGGGCTAATCATTGGTATGTTAACGCTGTTTCCTTTTGCAGCGTAATCAATCATTTTTGATTTACGATTTAAGAATAATTAATAACTGACAAATGATAGCTAATATTTATCAAATCGTAAATGTTATAATTAAAATGTCTTGAGGGCTATTATGATAAAATCTCTTCCAAAAGAAACTTACCTGAATATCAATTCAGGTATGATTTCCTATGTGTTTCACAGAATCAGCGGAATCGTTTTAAGTGTATATTTAATTCTTCACATATATACACTGAGCGCAGTCAGAAAGGGACCCGAAGCTTTTAATCACTCAATTGCCAAGTGGAATGTTTTATTAGGTGTATTTTTCCATATTATGGAATACTTTTTACTCATCGCTGTAGTATATCATACTCTTAATGGGATAAGAATAATACTCGCAGATTTTTTCAATATGACCCTTCTGCACAAAAGACTTGTCTTACTAACTTGGATTGTTTTTATAGCGGTTTTGGGCTTGAGCTTGAATTACTTTTTCTCGGGCATATAAATATTCTTCTTGGTTTTTCATATTATTTAGATCCGCTGGAGTTGAATTTATAACTTTTTAAAATTTTAAATTTTAATAAAAAATTATTAAGAGGAAGAAGATGAAATTCCATAATGCAATAGTAATAGGAGGAGGACTCGCAGGTTTAAGAGCTGCTGTTGCTCTTAATCAAATGAATGTGAATGTTGGAGTTATATCTAAGGTTCATCCCCTGCGTTCACATTCAATCGAGGCGCAGGGGGGCATAAATGCTTCACTGGGTAATCATGTCAGAGGTGGGCATGATGATTACAAAAAACACGCATTCGATACAATAAAAGGCAGTGATTATCTTGCTGACCAGAAGGCAGCTACGAGACTCACTCAGAATGCAGTTGAATGTATAATTGAAATGGAACACTGGGGGTGTCCGTTCAGCAGAACAGAAGACGGCAAAATAGCACAGCGGCCATTCGGAGGAGCAGGATTCCCAAGAACCTGTTATGCTTCGGATAAAACAGGACACGTTTTACTCCATACTCTATATGAACAGGTTGCGAAGTTTGAATACCATTCCGAAAGAGAACAAATAAAGATCTATAACGAGTGGTTTGTTACGTCTGTTGTGATAATCGATGGAGTTTGTCAGGGAGTCATAGCTATGAATATTGCTACTGGAGAGCTTGAGGAGTTTCGCGCCGATGCGGTGATATTTGCTACTGGCGGTGCAGGAAGAATTTATGGAAAAACAACCAATGCTCTTATCAATTCCGGTTACGGTATGGCAATCCCTTTCCATGCAGGAATTCCACTCAAAGATATGGAGTTTATCCAGTTTCATCCTACTACACTTTACGGTACCAATATTCTAATGACCGAAGGATGCCGCGGGGAAGGTGGATTTTTGGAAAATAATAAAGGTGAAAGATTTCTCGCATTTTATGATGATTCAAAAAAAGCAATGGAAGTCGCACCAAGGGATATTGTATCAAGAAATATTACAAAAGAAATATTAGCAGGCAGAGGGTTTGAAGATAGCTATGTTCACCTTGACCTTAGACATCTTGGCGAAAGGAGGATTATGGAAAGACTGCCCGAAATAAGGAATCTCAGCATAAACTTTGCCGGTGTCGACCCCGTACACGAATTAATACCAATTCAGCCGGGGCAGCATTATACTATGGGTGGCATAGATACTAACATAAATGCAGAAACAAGAGCATTGGGATTATATGCTGCAGGAGAGTGTGCTTGTGTCAGTGTTCATGGTGCTAACAGACTCGGAGGAAATTCTCTCCTCGAGACAACAGTTTACGGGAAAATCGCCGGTGAAAGTGCCGGTGAGTACATCCTATCGGGAGGACCTGCTAAAAGAGATGAAAATATTATGAAAGATTCCTTGAAAAAAGATGAAGATAAAATAAATGAATTATTGCAGTCCTCGGGTAGTGAAAAAATCGCTGATATAAAAAAAGAATTAAATGATGTAATGGACAGCAATGTCGGGATTTTCAGAGAAGGAAAATCCCTTGCAGATGCCCTTGATAAGGTACGTGAACTTAAACATAGATTCAAAAATTTAAAAGTTACTAACAAAGAAAGGAATCTAAATCAGGAACTTATAAATAAAATGGAACTTCAGGGGAATCTTGATGTTGCTGAGGTAATTGTTATGGGTGCACTCGCAAGAGAAGAAAGCAGGGGCTCACAGGCAAGGACAGATTTTCCAAAAAGAAATGATGAAAGCTGGCTTAAACATACCCTTGCATATTGTACTCCTGATGGATTTAAACTCGAATACTCAGAAGTTGACGTCAGCATATACGAACCAAAAGAAAGAAAATATTAACATACTTCTTTATAAAAAAATCTCTATCACTTTCTTACGAAAGTAAAATTAAAACTGAACATATATAGAGGAAGTAACGTTATGGATACAAGAACATACAAGATATTTCGGTACGATTCATCAAAAAATGAAAAGCCAAAGTTCAGGTCATTCGAAATCCCTGTTGAAAAAGGAATGACGGTGCTTGAAGGTCTGATATATATTCAAGATAATATCGACGGAAGTCTGGCATTCAGGAGTTCATGTAGGGCAGGCGTTTGCGGGTCATGTGCTATGCATATTAACGGAAAATACAGACTCGCATGTGAAACCCAGATTTACTCATTAAAATCGAAAACCGTTACCATTCGTCCTATGGCACATCTGAAAGTTATAAAAGACCTTTTTGTTGACCTGGAACCATTTTGGGAAAAATATAAACTAATCAAACCATTTTTACAGCCGGGTGAACCCCCTCCTGAAAGAGAAAGAATTCAAACAGCCGATGACAGATTAAGACTTGAAGGATTAATTGACTGCATACTTTGCGGTGCCTGTCAGGCTTCCTGTACAGTTTGTGAAACTCATCCCGAATATCTCGGACCGGCTATTCTCTTAAAAGTAAACAGGTTTGTGGAAGATTCGCGTGATAATGCCGCAGATGAGCGCTTAGAGGAAGTTTCAGGATTTAATGGTGTTTTCAGATGTCATACAATCTTTAACTGTCAGGAAGTCTGTCCAAAAGAACTGGATCCCACAGGAAGTATTGCAAATCTGAAAAGGAAAATTATTAAAAAGAAATTCGGTCCGGCAAAACTCTATAAATAAGAATAGTAATTTGCAGGGTGTCTATATAGTGTTTTTAGAAATTAATAAGATTGTAAATTAATATGATAGAAATACGGATTCACGGGAGGGGTGGACAGGGGGTAGTGGTTGCTTCGAAGGTTATAGCAATGGCATTTTTTAGCGAGGGAAAGTATGTTCAGGCTTTCCCTTTTTTTGGGGCAGAAAGACAGGGAGCACCTGTTGCTGCATTCGTAAGGGCTGATGATAAACAAATTCACTTAAGATGCAAAATATACAATCCCGATTATCTTATTGTCCTTGACCCAAACCTCCCATTTGAAATTAATTTAACTGAGGGTTTAAAAAAAGGCGGGGCTATTATAATTAACGGAACAAAAGAACCCGCACTTTATAACATTCCTTCAGACTTCAAAGTATATACTGTAGATGCAAGTTCTATCGCATTAAAGTATGGAATTGGTTCAAAAGAATTGCCGATAGTCAATACTGCGATACTTGGAGCGTTTTGCGGAATTACAGAATTGGTTAAAATCGGTTCCATTGAAAAGGCAATAATGGAGTTTGCTCCACTGAAAAAGAAAGAAAACTCTGAAGCAGCGGTTGAAATTTACAATTCTATTGGGGATGTTAATCAATGAGCGGAAACAAAGACATAATTGAAGAAATAAAACGAATGCCATATACTGCTGTATCCCACTCTAACCTACTGTGGAATAAAACGGGCACATGGAGATATATTAAGCCGTTTTATGAAAGCAAACTGGCAGCCTGTGCAGCCAAATGCCCGTGTGGTAATGATATTGCCGGATTTGTATTGGCAGCAAGTCAGGGCGAATTTACAGCGGCGTATAATATAATTAAAAAAACAAATCCGTTTCCGGGTGTGTGCGGAAGAGTATGTTATCATCCGTGCGAGACTAATTGTAACAGAGCAAACTTTGATGAGCCGATCACTATCCACACAATCGAAAGATTCCTTTCTGATTATATGAGTGATCAATCCCGGATTGTTCCTGAACTTCCTGTAAAAAAAAATAAAAGTATTGCGGTTGTCGGATCAGGACCTGCAGGGCTTTCCTGTGCGTATCATCTCGCACTAAAAGGATATTCAGTGGTAGTTTTTGAGGAAAAAGAGAAACCGGGC
>JAUVVT010000416.1 GCA_030604505.1 bacterium
CAGGTATAGTTGTGGTATCTTGATATTTATATCAACCGGGTTAACCGGCGATGAGATTGGCTCATCAAAGTAATTATTAATTCTATCCGAAACCCTGAACGCCGAAGTAAAATCCGGCTGTTTAAGTGTGAAAATAATAGTTTCATCAGAGACCAAATTCATAGAAAGTTCTCTTTCCACCTTAACGCCGTTGACTACCTTTCCAACCAATGGAAAATTATTTCTTGCTGTTCCCCCTGCGCCGGCAATATTTAATCCACCGATAGAGATTGGACCCTGTGCATATCCAAAAAGTTCACCATTTGTATCATAGAGAGGGGATTGAATCAGGGTTCCACCTTCAAGACTTCTGGCATCACCTATCGAAGAGACACTGGCATCTGTAATAGTTCCGCGTACTGCAAATGGCGGTACTTCCGCAGTCATCATTACGCCGGCTATGTTCCTCATCCTCAGTCTTTCTTCGTCTATATTTATATCCATATTCCTCAGCAGATTTGATAAAGAACGAATCGTAAATAAAGCGAATATACCGTCACCTGTTCCGTTTAGCCCTGTAACAAGACCGAAGCCGGTAACCCTAACCCCTTCCATTCCCTGAATAGTTCCAATATCCTTTAATCTGACCTGTGAATTTAATTCACCGGAAAGAAATGCTGCCATTAATATAACGAGAATAAATATTAGCTTTTTGTTTTTCATAATTCTTTTTGGTTTTAAAATATTTGATTTATAAAATTAAAAAAGCCAGTTAATAATTCTTGTAAAAAAGCCCGGTCTGTTTCCCTGCTGAATTACTCCCGTTCCAATATGATTTATTTGCACATCAGCAATCATTGACGACAATATAGTATTATCCGACGTAATATCCTGCGGTCTGACCACACCTGTGATTTCTGTGGTCAGCTTTTCTCCGTTTATATCCAAAACTCTTACACCTCTTATCAAATAATTTCCGTCTTCAAGGATTTTTTGGATTCTTGCAGAAATCCGGGCACTAAACTGACCGCTGCTTATAATTTGTGCGGTTCCCTGATATCTGTTATTCGATTTAGATGAGGCGCCCAATCCGGGCAAAAAATCAAGGAATCCTGTACCTGCTTTATTGTCTATTTGCATTTGATTATCTTTTCTGGTACTTGTCTCTGATTTATTTGCAGAAGATGTTTGTTCGCTTATTAAGATCGTTATTATATCTCCTACTTTATTAGCTTTAATATCGGAATAAATCGACCTTCTTATTTGACCCTTTAGCTCACTGCCGAGAAATGCAGCAAAAAACATAATAAGAATCATAATTTTTATTTTATCCGGCATTTTAATACCTTTAAGTCTTTTAGATTTACTATTTTTAATTTACAATTTCACATTTAATATTTTAGACTTACGATTTAAATTTACGATTTTAGATTTTGCAAAGACAAAATCTTATTCCCGATTATCCGGTGTAAATCGCAGATTTAATCATTTCATAATTACGGACGAACTTCCATTGACTTGTGCAACAACTTTTTCGTTCGATGCTAAATTCAAAACCTTAATATAATCATCAAGGTTGCCATCCTGCATAGCTTTTCCCGGGGCGGTAATAGTAATATCACCCTTTATGACATTGATATCGACCAGTCTGCCCCTTTCGACTAATGGAATATCTTCAATCATTGTGGTTTTTAATATATTGTCTTCCCTAATGCTGACTTTTGCCTTTTTACCGACAGCGTCTTCGATATTATAAACTATATTGTTCCCAAAAGTTGTCGTTTCTCTTCTTTCAACGGTTAAGTCGTCTTTTTTGATTACATTCCCGCCCGGTATTATTTTTTTTGCAAAAACTGCATTTTCAAATGTCCTTATCTTCAGCGGTATCATCATAGATTTAAACAATTTTCTGCCATTGTAAATTCCGACATTTACTTGAAGCAGTCCCTTCAGGATTCCTATTTTTCTTTCAATTATGTCGATATGAAGGTCATTTGCAGGTGCAAATATGCTGTTAATGCTCTTCTCGATGGTGATTACCCGGTTTTCCGGTTTATAGGGAAGTTTATTTTCTATGTATTTTATTACAACATCAAATATATCTTTTTCTGTAATCTCTTTAATATCGGTTGAAACAACTACTTTTTTGCTTCCTGAAATCTTTATTTTGTCGAGCTTAAACCGTTTATGTTTAAGTCTGTTTAATACATAAATTTCTTTTATAATTCTTGTTCTTAAAGGTGTTGGACTATTTGCAATTTTTACTTCCGATATTGAGTTTTTTAGTTTTTCATCGGAACACTTTATATCGGCAATTTCTCCGAGTGTGATAACATTACCGGATACTATTACCTTGTCCTTTAATATAATCTCTACCTGTTCATCTCCATAAACAGGAAAAACGTTCATAATAATTATAGCGGGGAAAAGGTTTACGCCGACGATAAAGAGTAAAAAGTTTAAGATTTTTTTTATATTTTTAATATATTTTTTCATTTTTCTATTTTGTTTAAGTTATTTTTAAAATATTTTTATATAAACTTTGATATTACCTAAGTTGTGTATTATCTTTTCAAGTTATTAACGGTGGACATCATATCATCTGCAGCCTGAACGCCTTTTGAGTTTATTTCATAAGCTCTTTGTGCAATAATCATATTAACAAGTTCTTCAACCACATCGACATTAGAGTTTTCGAGGTATCCCTGAATAATCTTTCCAAATCCCTCGTTATTGGGCGTACCGATTATCGGTGCACCTGACGCCTGAGTTTCTTCATAGAGATTCTGACCTGCGGATTTTAATCCTGCAGGATTGAAAAATTTAACCAATGTTAATTGTCCGAGTTCCTGAAGTTGGACCTGCCCGTATATCTCGACCTGAATATATCCGTCCAGACCGATACTAATACTGGTGGCATTTTCCGGAATAGTTAC
>JAUVVT010000412.1 GCA_030604505.1 bacterium
CTATTGGGGAGATATTTTTTTGGTCCGATATGGAGATTTTTATACAGCTTATATAAAAATATTGACCAGGATGATTGTTTAGGTTTTGCGACGAGAATTGCGTATAGTGCATTATTCTCTGTGGTTCCTCTTTTGATAGTTATTATCACTACCCTGGGATTTATCGGTTTGAGTAACGAAACGATAGGAAAGATTATTACTGTTGTTTTAGCAGATGCCCCGATACTGATAAGGAATTTAATAGAAAGAAATATTGTAACAATTTTCAGCAAACCGCAGCACGAATTATTTTCAATAGGTTTAGTTTTTACAATATGGGGTTCTACCAATGTTCTTTCAGTAGCTATACTTGGGATCAATAAAATATTTAAAGGTCATAATTCCAGACCGTTTTATCACAGACGACTGATATCATTTTTAATTGTGCTTTGCATCGGGATTATTACCGGAGTGTTATATATATTTAATCATACTATAACTTCTCTGCTGAATTACTATGAGATAGAAAACCGTCTTGGTAACCTGATAATATCTTTAAACTGGCCCATTTCGGTATTTACAATTTTCGTTTTATCAACATCGGTATATTATATTGCTCCTCCAATAAGAATACCATTTTTTGTGACCATGCCTGGTGCTATATTTTTCACAGGTTTGTGGAATACGCTGACTTTTAGTTTTAAATATTATATTAATAAATTAGGTGATTTTTCCGCTGTTTACGGCACATTAACAACGGCAGTATTGATTATGATATGGTTTTACCTTGCGGGATTATTTTTTATGGTAGGTGCAGAAATAAACTATCTGCTTTTTCTCAGATATTCAAAGCACAAAAACGGCGGCAGCTGACAACAGAACGGCTTTTAATTGGACCGTAAATCATAAATATAAGAGTAGATTCAGATGTTTGTTTGGAGAAATATAGATGCGATTGTAGATTTTGACAGTAATATGGTAGGTTGCAGAAATGCCATTGTTCGCGAGATAAACTATGTATTTTCCCCGGAGTTCCGGAATATAAAAAAGGATGAAACGGTAGCAAAAATCCACCAGACGAATAAAAATTTGCGGCAGATAGTAGAAGAAAGAATAGACAGCCCGGCTAAAAAATCTATGGTTAAAGCAAAACTGATTGGTGAGGCATTGAGTCCCAATCCCGATTTTAAAACTGCTGAACTCTTGATAGAATATCTTGATATTAAAGCCAAAGAAGTTGGAAAGGATCTTTATTATGATTTAAAAATGAAGGGAAGGTCTTACAGCAAATATATAGATGAACAGAAATATAAGGAAGCATTTAATTTTCTAAAATATTTCGCAGAGGAAGACGCTTTTCACGAGCTAAAAATTTTGATAGAAAAATCAGCGGAATATAAATCTTATAAGAGTTTTTCTTTTATTGTCGAAAAATTATTATCCCCTCCGTATAATAAATTGAAAGATGATGATAATTTAATAAAATTGCTCGAGAGAGAATTTGATAATGCAGAGTCCGAAAGAAGGCTTGAAGATATTGAATTAATTAACAGGTTTCTTGATGATAATGAAAAATGGTATGAAGTAAAAGCTTTGAAGACACTTCTGGAAAGGGATTATAATAAAGCAATAAAGCATCTCAGCAAAATAGAGGATAAGGAAAAGTTACGGAATCTTATAATTGACTGTTATTGGGAAGAAATTGACAAAGGGAAAAAGGGTATTGCTCATCTTAAAAATGCTTTTAACCTTGCATATTATGGAGACTTGAGCGAAGGAGAATATGAAAAATATATAAAATATCCGGCACGCATATTATTTGAGCATTATATAAGTAAACCAAATGCTACGGATAGTGATTATCAGGGTGCAGTTGTTTTTGCTGAGTTTGCCGAAAACGAAGACATAAAGAATATATTAGCAAAAAAATTCCTTTTGTTAATCGGGGAGAACAAAGCATCGGTTGCTGTTAAGCTGAAAAATCTGTATAATGTTGATTTCAGCACAGGCAAATATGAAGCAAAAGAAAAAGTGCTTGAAAAATTTGAAGGATTAACTGAAACAAAGGGTGTATTTGAAATTCCAAAAGGAGAAGAAAATCTTCATACAGCCCTTGAAATGGTTCTGATTTTCGACTTCGGGAAAGATTCTGTCAAGAAGATTAATAATCTTTTGTGCAGGTTTTATATATCCGAAGGAATTTATGACAAGGCTAAGATGTATTTTGCTCCCGATGATGAGCTTGTTTTAGCACTTATTGAAAATGAAGTTTCACAATTTATTGAGGAAAAGAAATATAACAGAATTTATGAACTTTTATATAATTTAAAATTTACTTTTACGGATAATATTATCCAAAAAAAGAAATCAGAAATAGATGATATACTTTCAGTTGAAGATTATACAATCGATAATCTTGAAAAGATGATTATTATCGAAGGTATATTTGAACTCGATGCACTTCCAATTTATATATACGATAAAGTTTTAAGCTTTTGCAGTAATAATGAAGTTGAAGGTGCCAGAATTCTTACTGAGCTATCAACTCCCTTGCTTAGAAGAGCTGACCATTATATGAATATAAGAATTTACAAAGTGATTAATGATATTAAAGCAAAAAATGAAGAACTTTCAAAGAAGGTAGAAGCTGTTTATACAGAGATACTTCCACCTACAATTTTAGACTGGTTAGTATATGTTTATAGAATATTGTTCAAAGTAAAATAACCGCAGAGATAAAAAATTTATGATTTTAGATTTACGATTTATTGTTTATAGTTATTAACCTGAATAATTCATAAGATTTTTTATTTTAACAACCAAGTTATTATTTTTATAAAAATTACAACGAAACTGTTTTTAAAACAATTTTCGTACTATTTTTATTGCTATTTTTTTAAAAGATCCTGAAACAAGTTCAGGATGACAGGTAGTAGTGTTTCAG
>JAUVVT010000420.1 GCA_030604505.1 bacterium
GACGTTTCCGATATTACTGTTGACAATATTAAACTGATGGATCCAAAGCAAAATAGAAATGTCCTCGACCCAATTTTACTTGAGAAACCAATTGCACTGCCGAATGATTTCAATCTTGCACAGAATTATCCGAATCCGTTCAACCCGGAAACTACGATTAAATATGCTCTGCCGAAATCTATTGAGGTTGAAATCAATATCTATAACATCCTCGGTCAGAAAGTCAGAACTCTTATTAACGAGACACAGAAAGCCGGATTTAAGAAAATTGTATGGGACGGAACAAATGATTACGGTGTTAAAGTCGCATCCAGTATTTATATTTACAGATTGAAAGCCGGTGACTTTGTTGACCAGAAGAAGATGATTCTCCTCAAGTAAGAAAGGAAATAGTAAAAATTACTTGAAATGGGAACACAAAGTTCCCATTTCAAGTATAAAATACTAAAATAGTTTTCTTCGTCTAAAAAAGCCATACTGGCCATCAAATGCCGATGGCTTGTGTGGCTTTTTTAATTTTAATATATAATTTTAAAAAAAGGAGATATTGAAATGATATCATACAGAACATCAGTTGTATTTACACTGCTGATTATCTTCCTTGCGACACTTTCATTTGCTGGTCAGAATGCCAATGCAACGGTAGAACTTGACCTTTATACTGCAGCCCCTACGACTACATCAAATTCCGGGAATAATACCTTAACGGGTATCGGTCCAGATACGGATATATATGTTAAAGTATATCTGAAGAATGTTTCAAACATGTTTATATATTAGGTTAAGATTCTTGTTGATTCTAATAAGCTGACATGGGTAAAATATGGGGTTTTACCTGTTGTGCCGGCAATGGAAAATGAGGTAAATATTTTAAACACGAATCTTGCAGCTCCTGCAGCAAGCCCCACTGATAATTATACTGTTGGAACTACTGAAGATATATATAGAGTGATTAATCTTGGGGGATTTGTGTTAGGTTCTTCAAGTGTTTTTACGGATTCAATTGCCCCGGATGGTGAGGGTCTGGCCGGCGTGATAAAATTAACGACAACAAGCAGCTTTACAACGAGTGATAAAGCTGAAATCATAGTAAAGCAGTTAAGGGCACAAGATAATGTTACAGGAACACTGGAAATAAGCCTGCCTTATTATGATTTTGCCGGTTTTATAAATCAGGATATAACAGGTAAAGAACCCCTGAATATTCCTATTGATAATAGTGTGGCAACTAATACAAGTACCGTTGTGACCGAGTTTATTGATAATTCAGCGATTTCTATTGAGTTTACGGCTGGTACGGCTAACGCCGGTGAGACTGTAACAATGAACTCGATGGGTCCACAACTTCCTGCGGCACATGCCGCTGATACTAGTAAAGCTAAAATTAGTAGGGCTGCTGCGTTTTATGAGATTACTTCCACCCATGACACAACCGATACATTTACGGCTACAATAATAATAAACTTTACAAGTGCAAATGTTATAAATGCCGGTTTAACGAACACTGCAACTGATATTAATAAATTAGTATTAGCATATTTTGATGAAGCGACCAACCTGTGGATGAGAGTGGAGACTACAATTGACCCGGTAAATATGACAGCGACTGCTGCAATAACCAGTTTCTCCTTATGGGCGCTTGTTGATATAGGTGACCCGAACGTTGTTCCTGTCGAACTTATGTCTTTATCGGCAAGAACCAGTGCTAAAAATGAGGTTGTTATAGAATGGGCGACGGCATCAGAAACTAATAATTATGGTTTCTATATTGAAAGAAGTTTGGATAATGTTAATTTCGAGGAAATTGGTTTTGTAAAGGGTGCAGGTGATTCAGAATATGAAAATACATATTCATTTACTGATAAGGAAACAAATAGTGTCGGTGTTTATTATTATCGTCTGAAACAAGTTGATTTCGATGGAACTTATGAGTATTCCGGTGTTATTTCTGCAAGTATAAAAGCACCTAATAGTTATTCGCTGTATCAGGCATATCCCAATCCGTTTAACCCGTCTGCGACGATTAAATTTGATTTGAAGGAAAATGGATTGGTAAAACTGACGGTCTATAATACATTGGGACAGGTAGTAAATACGCTTATAAACAAAGAGTTAGATGCCGGGCAGCATGAGGCTATATTTAACGCTGACAGATTAGCATCCGGTATATACTTCTATAAACTCGAAGTTAACGGATTTACTGCTGTAAAGAAAATGATGTTAATTAAATAGAAAAATAGAAAAATTTATAATATAAAAAAACCCCGAAGAAATTCGGGGTTTTTTTTTATATGGTTTATAAAGTGAATAATACAGGTTAAATGACTTATTGAAATTGTTAAGTAGTTTACATTACAATTCAACAAAAGATTTATATTGACATTATATCTGATATTAATTAAATTTAAGACATTGATATTTATTAATCTTATAAAAAAAATAATAGATTCACTTTATGGAAAAATCAGAGAAAGAAATATGGTGGATTATTGACAGTGGTAAGAAAAGCGGTGCGGATAATATGGCTGTCGATGAGTTTCTTGCAAAAAGTGTCGGAAAACGACCGATATTGCGATTTTTTGGATGGAAACCTTTCTGTTTATCATTAGGATATGGACAAAAAAATGGGATTTTTAATTATGAAATTATTAAAAAAAATAAAATAGACATCGTCAGAAGACCCACTGGAGGAAGAATTGTACTCCATACGGATGAAGTTACATATTCTGTAATTATTCCTCATAGCCATCCTTTATATTCTCTGAATATATTAGATTTATATAAAAAAATCGGATTTGCCTTGAAAAATGGTATGAAAAATTTGGGAATCAATGTATTCATTGAAAAAAAGAAAAGAGAATTTAAAAAGC
>JAUVVT010000227.1 GCA_030604505.1 bacterium
CGCCGTTCTCCTTGTCCGAAAGGTTCAAAAATCATAGTCAGGTATCCGCGTCGCGCAAGCCCGATACCGCGTTCCTGAACGAGAAAATAATCTTTGCCTCTATTTGCTTCCCAATGTCCAATAGGGCAAAGAACGATGGGATAAGGTGGGGTGTGGCGTGTCGGGATGTATAAGTTGACGGTTACGATGTAGCCCGGGCGGCTTTCATAGGTGAGTTTTTCAATCACATAATCACCGCAGTCTACACGTCCATAGTGCTTTACATTAAGAGGCGTCCGCTCAGGGAATGGACCAATGCCAGTTAGAAAACTTGCCAGACGCTCTTTACGGAATTCTTCAAACTGAGATGGAGTTTTTACGGCATCGATGCGATTTTTTCGCTCCAGACATTTTGCAGTTCCTATATTTCCAAGATATTTTCCTAATTGCTGGTCAAAATCTTCATAGCCTTCCCTGCCGCTCAGAACCTCCAGGTCTTTTGCATTCAAACCGGATAATGTGATACTGTTAACACCGGCAAATAATAGCAGATTTAAAGCCATCAATAGTATGAGAAATAATAAGATAAAAAATACTAAATTTAATCTTAATCGCTTAAAGTATTTAATGTTGTACATTGCAACTCCAATATTGTTGACTAAATTTATTGATGTACAGTTGTTTTTCACTGTCAGGGCTAGGGGGAAAAGGTGAATGGGTGGATGGATTTGCCTACTAATAATACTCATTTCACTCATTCACCTATTTATTTTTAAGGAATATAAATAAAAAGATGTGCTCTTCTTTCACTCTCACCTATGTATATTGTGCCGTCTGTACCAGTTGTCATACAATCGAATTGATGGCCGCGCCAATAATAATACGGACTTCTGTCTACTATCAGTACTCCGTAATTTTCAAATCCTCCATTATTGGGGTCATAGTAGTACATTTGGCAATATTTGGTTTTTGACTGGTCTCCTGCAATTATATATACTTTTCCGTCATCTGCTATTGTCAAAGCCCTTATACGCCTTGATACGCGCGGTTTTCCTAAATTTATAAGTTCCATTTTTTCCGGGTTAAGAGAAAAAAGATGACCATCAGAAGCCCCTCCGTAAATTAAACTGTCGCTGCTTTTGGCAAAGTATTCAACTACAGCATAATCGGTATATGATTTAGCAGGATAATAATCTCCGGGAATTTTTAAACCGGTTGAAATTATTTTTCCAGATTGAGGGCAGTAATATACAATTTCTCCATCAGTACTTGATGTATAAACGTTTCCTTTACCATCGCAAGCGAGAGCCCTTGGAAGACTCCGCCAATATCTTTCCGGTCCGTGAAAAACTACGCTTTTGTCAATCTCTCCCAAATCCTTGAACTCGCCATTGGAAATAGTATAAATAAAAAAATGGCCATCCGGATATGTTATTCCGTATATCACGCTTTCACATGGGCTCACAGTGAGAGTGTATATTGAATTGTTGGGAACGGGGATGCCTAAGTCCTGGGCTTCGCATTCCATATCTGGTAATTTTACTTTTTTATTGTTTTCTTTCGGATTATAGCGATAGAGATGCCCACCCGGATAATCTTTATAATAATTTTTAATATCGTTCCATAAAGTAATGTTGAAATACTCTCTGCCTATTCCTCCTTTAGAAAGCTTAATTTCTTTAAACATACTTTTTCCGGTGCCGAAATAAATATACCCATCTTTATCTTCGACTAGAGAATGATGAATTGCCTCCTGACCTTTTATTCTGCCTAAATGCCGCACTTTATTAATTGAAGGGTCAAAAATAAAAAGGTATGCTTCATCACCACTTGTACCGCCGTATATTATTCCATCGCTTGCAGTAAGAAGTGATGTAACCGCGCTGCTGTTTTCAGGAATTTCATTGACCATTGAATAGCCTAAATCTCTGAGGTCTATTCGCTGGTGGTATTTAATTAAAATTTTTGCCCAATCTGCAAAAACGTCTGTTTTAGCCATAAAAAATATACTTGATATTAAAAATAATATTAGAGTTTTCTTTCTCCATTTAGCCATTATAAATCCTCCTATTATAAATAGAATTTATTATTTTTCAAATTAACCATTTGTTAAAAGCCATTTATATTTTTCTATTGTTTATTTTCTATTGCCTATTTTATATTTTATATTCGTAAATTATAATTCGTAAATATTATGGCTTATATATCAGCAGATGCAGAGCAACAGGGATTCCTCCTATATTTCGCGTAGCTTTTTGCGGATCTTTCACTTTTACCTGTCCGCAGATATATACGGTTCCATTTTGATCGACCGATGCGGCTTCACATCCATAGACATCGCGTCCGTCAGTAGTTCGAAGTGCACCAAGGTCTACAAGTTCATTTTTCTTTAAATCGTACATTATAAGATGATGGTTTTCAATATTGCCAAAAGTTTCAACATATCTGTCAATAGTGTACCCCCTTGCTGATGGTATAAAGTAAATCTTCCGGTTATCACTGTCAAGGCAGAAAGACATTGGAGAATATGGAATATCCTGACGGGCAGGTGGATTCAAAAATTTGGGATCGCATATTTTTGATAATTCTGTTATTTTACCATTTGGGCCATCATTGGGGTCATATTTAAATAGTATGGATCCACTTCCACATGTTACTGCATAAAAGACTTTTTCAACAGGGTCCCATGTCACCGCTCTCCATATAGTAGTGCGGTCTATCAGGGGATTATTCAATCGTGTTGGGAAAACAGTGGGATCAAAAGGTATTTTTACTGGTAAATCATAAACCTTTTCATCTGTTGCGTCATATTTCCACAATCGGGCTACTGGAAAACTCCCATATACATTCCCATCATCGTCACAGGCAATCTGTCTGCAAATATCCCAATTGGAAACCCTGCCCAGACAGGTTGAAATTCTGTTATCAATATCAAGTCTGTAAAGGTAACCTGTATAAGCGGTACCAAAAAGGTATTTTTTCTTTTTGTCGATTGTAAATCCGTAGCATCCCACTGCATTATCAACTAAACCAAGGTCTTCCATTTTATCGGCTTTGGGGTCAAATTTTATCCAGTGCCCGCCCGGGTAGCTTGTATAATCGATATTATGGGGTCCAGCACCATTATTCATAGTACAAAAATAGATATTGCCGTCGTTATCTTCACAAGGTAGTGTATGAATTTTGCTGCTCCCTCTAATACCTTTACCTCTTTCACCCAGAAATTCAGCCATGTCGCACAGGTTTCTATGAATATCTTTATAAGGGTCATATTGATAAAAATGAGAACTTCCCCCTTCTGTACATATACCTGTATAAACCCTTCCATCCTTTGCCGCATAGAGGGATCCCCACATCGCCGCATCTTTTCCGGGATATTCTCTTGCCTCTACCAGACAGACCTTCTTTCCAATCTGAGCCAGGATTTTAATACGGGGAATAGAAAAGACTACAAAGAAGATGAATAATATTATTAAAAAACCAACTGTTATATGTTTCCCGGATTGACTGTTTAACTTTTTCTCTATAGGTATCATGTTTATTCTCCTATATTATTGGTTAAATATTTTGATTCTTTTTGACAATAGAGTTACATAGGGATAATATTTTATCCATTGTTTATACAAATTATAAAATGGATTTTATAGATTAATAAATATAAAATTTTCTGCTTTTCATTTTCTTTGAATTTTAATTTAAAATATTTTTTCATTCCAGTCAACACAAATTCCCTGTCATTGAAAATAGTCTTTATTTTTTTAACTTTAATCTAATTTAATTACTACCAGTTCATAAGCCTTTAGACGCGGAACTTTAAAAAGAGCTCTTCCGTTTCTGATGTTATATTTAAGGGATTGAGCATTTTCATCATCGGGAGAAAGGGCTGTTATCTGGTTAACTTTTTTGCCGTTCTTTATTTTCAAGCTAATTTCGATATTTGTTACCGATGGATTTCTGATTAAATCAAAGTTAACTAAATGCACCATCAATTTATTTTTCTGTTCTGTTAATTCCACTGCAATTGTCAGAGGAGCATTCACCTCTATTGAAAGTTCTTTACCTGCTGCCCATTTAACCGATTCAACTAATTCTTTCCAGTTTAGCGGGAGCTTCCAATATCTGTTTCTCATTGGTGCCGTGGACGGTCTTTTTATGGAGGATATTATTGCAGGAATGTATACAACTCTTCCGCTTCCGAATTGATTCTTCACCGGTCTGCTTTTAGATGCATCAGGTTTTTCAACATTAAAGAGGTCTTTAAGACCAAAGTTTGGTCTCCTTCTTCTCCACTCATTATATAAAGACGAAGATTCAGTAGCTACCAGACCGCTGCCCTGTTTTACAAAGTTTCGTATCAGGTCAAGATTGCCGTCGCTCAAACTTTCCTGATTTGCAAGCACCAGAACAGAATATTTGGATAAATCTTTGAGATTATCATCGAATATGATGTCAAAAGGAATCTTTGCCTGAATCAGAACCTGCTCGAAGAGGATTGTACTTTGGTGGGTAGTGAAGCTGTTGTATGCCATCGATGGGAATGACCTCAAGATTGCAACATCGGCAATATTATCAGCATCACGGTAATGCTCAAAGTTTTTATGAAAAAACTTTATATATTTTTTTTGTGCCCTTCCAGGTCTCCCAATACATATATTGTTGAATGCCATTGCCTCAGGAACCATAACCGGTGTACTTCCTGTTCCGTTAAAAACGACGTTATCAAGAGTTCGCCCTATTTTGTAAGACCTGATATTTGAAACCAGTCTTCCGTCTTCTGTTACCTTGGCATCATTTCCGTCTTCGCAAACAAATACATCTGTATGAG
>JAUVVT010000271.1 GCA_030604505.1 bacterium
AAATATAAAAACCCGACTCAATTAAATTCTTTGCATATTCAGCGTCTCCCGAAAAGCAGTGCATAACTCCAAATAGTTTTGGGGACAGTTCGTCGAAAATTATCTCCCTTATATCATCAGAAGCGCCACGGCTGTGTATTATAACAGGGAGCGCCTTTTCTTCTGCAAGATTCAAAAATCTTTTAAAAACTTCTTTTTGAACATCCTTTGGAGAATAATCTCTATAATAATCAAGACCTATTTCGCCGACAGCCACTACCTTTTTTAAGTCAAGGAGCTCTGTAATTTTTCCAAAATCCGACTCGCTCATATTTGCACTGTCATTGGGATGAACTCCAACCGCAGTATAGATATTATCATATTTATCCGCAAGTTCAATCGATTTTATGCTGTCCTCATAATTTGTTCCGATATTGATTATATATTCAATGCCATTTTCGAAAGAACGCTCAATTATCTTATCAATATCTTCATCATAATCATAAAATTGAAGATGACTATGGCTGTCTATTAACATTTATATCACTTAACGGGAATTAAATAATAAAATTTAAACTTAATAATCTATTATTTTTTTACAATTAATGCAAGATATTTTTTAGTCCTTCTTTATAAAGATATAAAATATGGATTTTAATAATTAATAAAGAATTACAAAGATATTTTTTCCTTGCATTTATAAACCTTTTTTGATTAAATTTAATTTATGGACAAGCGTAAAAAACATTCTAAAATCCCAAAAAAAATCTCCGGTAAAACTAATAAAACACCAATAAAATTACCGCCGGCATTGGAAAACAATTTATACATTCTTCCGATATTGCTCTTTTTAATTATATGTTCATTTTTTATTAGTGCTGACCCGCCACTATCTTTAACCGGCCATCAGGCTCCGTGGGTTGAACCCCCAACTTACCTCGAAACTGTGAGGGTAAAAATCCTGACCGGAGAATGGGGTAATATGAGAAATGTATTATACTTCCCATTATATATCTATCCAATCTACTGGGTTTCTTTGATTTTCGGAAATGGCTATTTTTCTCTCAGGATTCTCTCTATAATTATGAGTTCGTTATCAATGTTTTTCTTGATAAGTGCCTTAAAGAAATATTTGAATAGATATATTTTGTTTATCGGTTCTTTTATCGTATTAAACTATGTTTTAATGATGTATACAAGACTGGGCTTTTTTTATGTGTTTGTTAATTTTTGGGGATGCCTGACGATTTATTTTTACAGTAAAGGACCAACTAAGAATTTATATTTATTCTTATGCGGTGTTTCCTCTTGTTGTGCATTTTTCACACAACTTCTTTCATTTTTATTCATTTTCCCCTTTTCTCTGTTGATTCTTCTTGATACCATATTTATTCACCGCAAATATAAAACAATAATTTCTTATATTTCCGGTTTCATTTGTGTTACAATTTTATATTTACTTATATTGGATGTTAACATAAGTGAGTTGTACAACTATATAATATTCAATTTTTTTGAAAAGAGGGGTGCATTGAGCGGTGAACCTTCCACACTAAGTAATGTCATTTCGCTCTTTCAGACAAAGTTATTTTACGGCAGAATGCCTTTTCTTTTCATCCTCGCATCCTTATTTTCCCTGTTAATTATTTCTAATATAAAAAATTTCTTTAAAAATCTGCACTGGTTTGAAAGATTAGCATTATTGTGGTTTGGTTTTGAAATATTATTTTTCAGCTTGATACAATACAGAGCAATTCGGTACCATATACTCGTAATCCCTCCGATGATTCTTTTAATGTTCGGCTTTTTGAGAAACTATTATGATAATAAGAGCTTTATCTACGAGCGGAAAAAATATGTATTCAATATAATTATTTACATCTTTACTATATTGATTTTTTATATATTGATTAAACGTGCCTATGCCATTCCCCTTCCAAATACTAATCTATATATATCATTAATAGCTATTTTTTATATTGGACTGTTTGCATTTTTCATCATAAATTCAAAAATAAAACTGCCTGAATCTTATAAATACCCGGGTATTGTTTTTATACTGATTTTTTCTGTGTTTATCAATATTTTTCAATATTATGATAATTTTTCTTCAAAAAGGAATTCGGTAATAATAGACGGGGGCAATGACCTGCCGGTTGTATTAAACAATAATGCGGTAATTACTGGAATGACAAGTATAATATTTTTATTCAACAACGATTTAGACAATCCAAATACCATTAAATCCAAATCCGTCGCTGTCTCTCTTGGTTCTATGAATATCAGCCATTATATTTTAGTGCCGAATGTTTTTAAACCGGACGACCTCCCAAACAAAGATAAATTTATCTGGGTGAAAAACTATACGTATCGCGGTAGTAAAGCCCTGTTATTTCGTGACCCCTCCCATCCATCATACAGACCATCTGATTTCGAGAAGGGTGTAGAATTTTTTATGTCAAAAAAATTTCAGGAATCATTCAATCACTTTAATATATTTTATGCAAAACACCCGACCCAGATAGATAATCTTAATTATCTGGCTATCTTAAACTGGATCGGCGGAAATAAAAATCAATCTATTGAATTTTTCAAAAAGATTCTGGAACACCATAAAAGGAGCCTGTTTGGCAGAATAAATCTTGCTTTTGCTTTAGCACAGACCGAAGATTTTGATATTGCCTACAACCTGCTTTTGGATGTGAAAAAAGATTTTAATACTCAAGAAATATCCCGATTGACAGACCTTGTAAAATTTAAGAAAAAACCCGAATTCCGTGGATTTTACACTCGGGAAGACTTCTTCTTAACAAACTATAAAGATTTTATTAAGTAAAGTTTCTTTGCCTACTTTCTTTTCAAAGAAAGTAGGTTATTTGGAAAATATAACCTTTCCGAAGCAGGATGGAACGTGGAACTGCGGTTCGGGAGTATCGGAAGGTGACCACTGGCTGTATTGTTCATTAACAACGCCGCCGCATCTATTTATGTTTAAAAACCAGTACTCACCCGGTTTGGGGGGTATATTTATATTGAACCTTTTAAAATTCTTAAACGGTATTGCAACCTCTAATATCCAGTAGCTGTCAATATCATCTTCCTTGTTAATAGTCCCCTTGTGCGACCTTCCAATCTGGATACCTTCCGGTTCCCATAGAAACTCCTTTTTATTTATATGAACACCAACGAGGTATGTCCCCAGACAATTGAATTCATAATTTGTATAATCAAGCGGAGACGATGGATTTGGGGCTACGAAACATTCTACGCAATCATCCAGCCAGACATCTGTATTTTTCTGAGTCCGGGTGGCGGATATATGTTCATCTTCACAAAAGTAACTAATATAGAGGAATGTGTCATCCCACAGCATTTTTACTATTGTTTGTTCCTTTTTCCCCTTTTCATACCAGGGGAAAACAAGGTCGCCGATACTCTCAGCGTTTTTCCAGTCAGGTTCATTTAAATACCCATCAACGTAAATCGGACCAGTTGTCCTCTTTATTATATAGTCAGGCTTTTCTTTCCCTTTGCCAAGAACCATACAGGGAATTGTTAATAATAACATCAATATCAGAAAATTATTCATCTCATATTTCTCCTGTTTTATATTTAGATTTACTTTTATAGCAACACTTAGTATTAAAAAAATTTTCCACTTGCAATATAATATTTTAATTATTAATATAAAGATATAAAAGTTTTTTTATTTCTATATTTTTCTTCTCGATATAATAACTTTATCAAAACTTATAAATTCACTTTTATAACAGGAGGGAATAAATATGACAAAAAAATCCAACCTTTTTTCAAGAAGAGATTTTCTTGGTAAAACAGCCTCAGCAGCAATGGGAGTATCGGCAGCATCATTAATAAATAACAGTTCGATTTATGCAAAACAAGGCAAGAAAAGACTGAGAATTGCTCTTGTCGGAACAGGAGGGAGAGGTTCTGGAACATGGGGACGGAGTCTTATACATCCTTATAAGGATTATGTGGAGATGGTGGGATTGTGTGATCCGAACAAGCTGAGGGTTGAGGTGGCAAAAAAGATAATCAATACAGATGCGCCGACATTTACAGATTTTGACAAGATGGTCAAACAGACAAAACCTGATGTAGTGATAATAACAACAGTAGATGCTTATCATGGCAAATATGCTGTCAGAGCTATGGAGCTTGGATGTGATGTTATCTGTGAAAAACCGATGGCTACGGATGAGGTGCAGACACAGGCGATTATGGATACTGAGAAGAAAACAGGTAAGAAAGTAATAGTAACCTTTAATGCGAGATATGGTCAGACTGCAGAGCAGGTCAAGGAAATCATTATGACCGGTGAAATCGG
>JAUVVT010000335.1 GCA_030604505.1 bacterium
ACCAGATACAGCCGGTCTGGAGAGCCGATAAGCCCCAGATAAATCAGGGGAGATTCAGGGAGTTTTATCAGTGTGATGCGGATACTATAGGTTCCGACTCTATCTTAGTGGATGCTGAATTTATTATTATTACTGATGAAATCCTCAGTGAATTAGGGTTTAAGGAGTATAAGATACGCATAAATAACAGAAAAATCCTCAGGGGGATAATTGAATTTCTTGGAATAACTCCAAAGCTCGAAGGGAGCTTTTTAAGGTCTCTGGATAAACTGGATAGGGTTGGCCTCGATGGGATTAATGATGAGCTTTTGAAAAAGGGATTTTCGAAAGATGCTGTTGATAAAATAAATAATATACTGCACATTTCTATGGATAAGGATTCGAGGGATGTAATCGAGCTGTTGAATAAGAAGTTCGATAAGGTTTCGTACTTTGCTGAAGGGCTTGATGAGATAACGATTCTTTTTGATTACATTGAAAAATCGGGTATCGGAAATAATTATACATTTGACCTTTATCTTGCCCGGGGACTCGAATATTATACGGGGATTATTCATGAGTCAGTGATTGAAAGTTTGCCCCATATGGGAAGTCTCACCGGCGGCGGACGGTATGACAAACTTATCGGAACATTTGCAGGCAGGGATATTCCTGCTTCCGGAACAACAATAGGTCTGGACAGAATCTTTGCCGCTATGAAACAGTTAAATATTCTTCCTCAGAAAAAAACGAGGACACAAATTTTGGTGTGCAACTTCGGGGAGGAGTTTATCAAGAATAGCTTAGCAACTGCTTCACTGCTCAGGAGAAAAGGATATAATACGGAGATATATTTTAAGGATGATAAGATAAATAAGCAGTTTTCTTATGCTAATAAAAATGGGATTCCTGTTGTAGTTGTCGAAGGTTCTGATGAAATTAAGGATGGTAAAATAGGCGTTAAGAATATGAACGACCGAACGCAGATTGATATTCCCAAAAGGCAGCTTATAGATAAGCTCGTGGAAATTTTTCAAGAAATAGGCAATGGGGAATAGCCAATAGGCATTGGGCAATAAAAAATAGATGGATAATTTAATAAATGAGAGAACGTAAATCATATTAAGGAGGGGACACTCATTGATTTTAAATATTTTCTCTGCCTGCCCTGTGGGTGTTCTCTGTGGTTAAATATTGACATTACTTGGTAAAAAAACGGGAGGAATTATGAGAACTGGTTTTATTTGCAGGTTTGCCGTTATTTTCTGTATTATTTTTTCAGGAAATATATTCGGTCAGGTTGATGCACTGGTAAATGTTAAGTATGCAGAGCAGGTGATAACAGTTGGAGGACCCGAAGCCGATATACAGGGATATTCCTCAGAAAAAATACAAATTGCTCTTGACGCGATTAATGCGAGGGGAGGAGGTACCGTAAAATTAAATCCGGGCAGATTTACTGTTATCGCACCTATTCGTGTTCTCAGCAATACTTCGTTAATCGGTTCCGGCAAGAAAACTATACTGGAGAAATGTGACGGATTCAGAACCGGCTTTATTATTGATGCCGACTGGGGAATGTTGAAAGCAGCCGTAAAAGATGTAAGCGGTTTTCGTGTGGGAATGGGCATTCAAATATATGACGACAGGCATAACGGGGGCTGGGGCGTCACGACTGCTAAGATTACCGATATTGTCGGGAATGTAATTTATTTCGATAATAATACAATGCACGATTATGTTGCTTCAAGAAACGGGACGATTTCAAATGCGTGTTCGATTGTGGAAGGTGTTAAAGTTGAAAATATTAAGATAGCGAATTTTGTTGTGGAGGGAAATAAAAGAACTAATGATTATCTGAACGGATGCCGCGGCGGGGGAATATATATTTTTAAATCGCAGAATTGTCTTATTGAGGGTGTGAAAGTGAATGAGTTTAATGGTGATTCTTTCAGCTGGCAGGTAGATGAGAATGTTACGGTTAGAAACTGTGAGGCAAGCTATGGGGATGGTCTTGGATTTCATCCCGGCACAGGTTCCGACAGTCCGGTAATTGAGAATTGTATAAGTCATCATAACAAACAGGATGGTATATTTCTCTGCTGGCGTGTTCAGAATGGTATATTTAAAAATAATGTTTCTTACGAAAACGGCAGACACGGGATTTCAATAGGCCACCAGGATACAGATAATATTTTTGAAAATAACCATATTTATGAAAACGGGCAGCATGGTGTATTTTTCCGAAATGAGACGGAACAAAACAGCGGTCACAGGAATGTTTTCAGGAATAATATTATCGAGAATAACGGAATGTCTGCTGAATCGTATGGGTTTTATATCGGCGGCGTGACACACGATATTACAATCGAAAACAATATTATACGTTCTACAGGGAAGGGAAATCAGGCTGCAGCCGTGTATATCGGTAAGAATTCTTCAAGGATAACGGTCAAAGATAACAAAATATCCGGAAGTAAAAAGGTAATTAAAGAATAAGTGCTCTTTTGTAAAATGGAGGGATTTTATTATGAAGATAAATTCATGTCGGGTACTTAGTATAGCATTAATTTTATATTTCGCTTTAGCGGGGAATCTTTTTGGCCAGGTTGATGCGCTTGTAAGTCCTAAGTATGCAGAACAGGTGATAACAGTTGGAGGACCAGGAGCTGATTTATCCGGCTATACATCCGAAGCGATCCAGATTGCTGTGGATGCAATAGAGACGAGAGGAGGAGGTACTGTAAAACTGAATCCCGGGAGATTCGAAATTATTGCACCTATTCGGCTGTGCAGTAACATTAATTTAATAGGTTCTGGTGATGAAACCATACTCCATAAATGTGATGGATTCAGAACTAACTATATTATCGATGTAGATTGGGGAATGCTGAAAGCATCTGTAGAAGACCCATCCGGTTTCAAGGTTGGTATGGGGATTTACATATTCGATGACCGCAGTAGAAATAACTCAGGTGCCACAGTGGCAAAAATAACCGATATTGACAGACAGAAAATTTATTTTGACAGGAATTCACGCCGTGATTATATTGCTTCTAAAAATGGAACAATGTCAAACGCCTGCTCAATCGTTGAAGGGATAGGAGTTGAGAATGTTAAAATTACAAACTTTGTTATAGAAGGAAACAAAAAGAATAATCCTGACCGTGTCAATGGATGCCTTGCGGGTGGAATTTACCTTAACAAATCACAGAATTGTCTCATTGAACATGTGAAAGTAAATGAATTTAATGGAGATTTATTCAGCTGGCAGACAACTGAGAATATAACAGTAAGAAACTGTGAAGCGTCTTATGGAACTGCGCTGGGATTTCATCCAGGTATGGGTTCTGACCATTCTATAATAAGAAATTGTGTAAGTCATCATAACAAAACTGATGGTATATATCTCTGCTGGAGGGTTCAGAATGGGATATTTGAGAATAATGTTACTTACGCAAACGGCAGATATGGAATTTCAATCGGTCATCAGGATACAGATAATATCTTCGAGAATAACCATATCTATGAAAATGGAAGTCATGGTGTAAACTTCCGTAATGAAACAGAGCAAAACAGCGGTCACAGGAATGTTTTTAAAAACAATACTATTGAGAATAATGGCACATCCTCTGAATCCTATGGATTTTATATCGGGGG
>JAUVVT010000252.1 GCA_030604505.1 bacterium
AAATAGAAAGATAGACATAATTAAGAAACTTTTTTTGATTTAATTAGTAAAAAAATGGTTAAATTATTGAAAAAAATATCAAAAAAGTTTTGATTTTATCTAAAAATTTTTTATATTGAACTTTGATAAAAAATAATATAAATTAAATTTCATACTTATTTATTTATATTAAAAATATTTGTATGTAAAGGAGGTTTTTTTATTATGCGTCGTTCGAGAGACATCTTTAGGTATTTATCAGGATTATTATCCATTGTAATTTTCTTTTCTTTTACTTTAGCACAGACCATTTCAAATGAGGAATTTAAGAAAGCAGATGATAAATATAACAGGCTTACTTCTGAATTAAACAGAATACGCAATGAAATGTCTAGAGCAAGTGAATCTGGTGATAACGAAACATATAATAATCTTAATGAACAGTATCAAAAGGCAGCTGCTGATAGAAAAAAGGTCGAAACTATCAGAATGGAATTTATGAAGCAGAATAAAGAACTCGTGGGAGTAAAAAAGATTTATAATGAAGGCAATGCAGCTTATAAATTAGGCAAAACCGGAGAAGCTCTTGCAAAATATAACTATGCAATTACCAAAGGATTAGCAGCAAATTCCCCTGCGCTTAATAATACTATTGCATTAGCTTATTATCAAAAAGGACTTATCTCTAAAGAACAGAAAAAATATCAGGATGCAATTAATGAATTTACCAATATGATAAAATACGCTCCGAGTGATGCTCGTGCATATTATGCAAGAGGTAATACATACGCAAGTACGAATAAAGCTACACTTGCAATAAATGATTATAAAAAATCTATTGAAGTTAATAATTCATATTATCAGGCATACTACAATCTGGGAACAATTTATCTAAATCAATACAATAAACTTAAAAGCGGTTCTCGCAAAACTCGTTTATTAAATAATGCAGAATCTGCATTTCGTGATGCAATCAGAAATAATTCGAAATACTTTAGTGCATTGACGTCATTAGGCAGAGTTTTATTAGAAAAGAAAAGGGCAATGGAGGCAATTGAAGTATTAAACAAATCTGTAAGTATTAGAAAGAATTATTATCTCCAATATTATTACCTTGCAAAGGCGTATAATCAGTTAAAAGATTCAAGAAGCGCTATAGAAAATGCCCAGAATTGTCTGAAATACAGGAGAAATTTTTCCCCCGCACACATCGAAATCGGAGAAGCATACGAAAAAATGGGTAATGAAAACAAGGCAATTGAAGCATACTCAAAAGCTTTAAGAGATAGAAGATACAGAAAACTTGCAGAATATAAGATTGATATGATTAAAAATAAAGATAAGTATATGCAGTAGTCGGTTATCTTTATTTGTAATAAACTTCAAATGGAGCCTGTTGATTTTAATTAACAGGCTTTTTTTATATATTTTTTAATTAAAAATATAATATTTTGTTTATTATGGATTTAATAAGACACTAATTTAATCTGTTCAGTAGTTTTTCTATTTGACTTTACTCAATAATTTTTGTATTTTAGACAATTAATTTTATTTATGTATTAAGAAAAATAATATATGAAAAGAACTAAAATAATAAAAATATTCATAATTTTTTCTGCCATAATTATAATTACAAGGTTTTTCTTCGGTCCTTCGGGTGATAAGGTCTCAAGAGAAAAAAATCTTGCATTATCAATTGATAGAGCAGTTGAAAATTGTTTAAAATCCTTTGATATTCAGGAAAAGTGGATAAAAAAGAAGACTATTAAGGGTAATAATATAGATAAAAGTATAAAGGAGGTAAGAGTACCCAAAGATTTACCCTTCGCGGTCATAAATCTTGCTTTGACGAATGCCGTGATAGATTCAGGAGGGTTGATTATCGAAGGTAAAGAACTAGCCAAAAGTAAACGTTTGATTATTACCGCAGGATATAACAAAATTGTTACAGACAGTCTGATATTAATTAAGGATAGAAAATTAACACATAAAAAGGGGAAAATTGCCATTATAATAGACGATTTCGGAACTGATAGCGGAGAACTTATTGAAAAATATCTTAAATCTCCTGAAAAAATAACATTTTCTATAATACCAGGTAACAAATATTCAAAAGAGATAGGTGAATCCGCTTCGAAAAATGAAAAGGAGGTTATAATTCACCTTCCTATGGAATCCCACGAACCCTTTGAAAAGGAAGAAAAGATAATTTTAAAGGAAAAAATGAACCGAAGAAGCATCACCAGTATTATTAATGCTTCTTCCAAAGAACTTCCAATGGCGAAGGGATTAAGCAATCATATGGGCTCAAAAGCAACAGAAAATGCAGTTTTGATGAAAAATCTGGCTGAAGTATTGAGAAGAAAGAAGATGTTTTTTATCGATTCACGTACTACCAATAATAGCAAGGCATTTGAAGTCTTTAAAAAATCGAGAGTCAGTGTTTTAAAAAGAGATATTTTTCTTGACAATGAGGAAACTCGTGAATTTATTTTAGCCCAGTTGAATGAATTGATGCAGACCGCCAGAGATAATGGAAAGGCAATCGGGATTGGTCATGCAACAAAGGAACTGACATATCTACTGCTTAGTGAAGAGATGCCCAAGATTCAAAGAAAGGGTTATGAATTTGTATTTGTATCTGAATTATTAGAATAAATTGAAAAATTTTTAAATCTGGAGCCAATTTATGTTAAGATTAGCACTTAGTATTGATCAGGTTGCTGTGTTAAGGAGCGCAAGAAAAGGTAAAGAACCCGACCCTATAACAATGGTTGTTATGGCTGAAACTGTCGGAGCAGATGGGATAGTTTGTCATTTTAGGGAAGATAAAAAGTATATAAAAGAAAAAGACCTCTTTTTATTAAAGGAGGTTGTAAAGTCACACCTGAATATTAAAATGGCTACGACTGAAGAAATGATAAAGATTGCTTTAAAGGTTTCTCCGGATATGATTACTTTTGTTCCTGAATTAAAAGATGGACGCGCAATGGACGGAGGAGTCAACGTTGAGTTAAAATTTGACCGTATTGCCAGTTTCACAGATAGACTGCACTCAAACGGAATAATAGTAAGTTATTTTATTGACCCTGAAGTTGAACAACTAAAAGTTTCTGCGAAAGCCGGAGCAGATTATATTGAAATTAATGCCAGAATGTATACGGGTGCAAACAGCGCGGAAGAAGAAGAAGCTGAACTCCATAAAATAATTTCAATAGCACAGGCAGGAGATAAACTTGGGCTTGGAATAAGTGTTGGAGGCGGATTGAATTATCTTAATATAAGTGATATTGCTGAGATTTCTCAGGTTGAAGAGTTTAATGTAGGACATGCAATAATTTCAAAAGCTATGATGGTCGGCTTAAACAAAGCATTAGGAGATATGCTCAATTTAATAAGATAGGCAACTTGCTTTCTTTGAGAGATGGCATAACAAGAAGTCTAAAAAATTTCTTTAATCTTTATGTTTAAATAGACAAAGAAATAAGTTTTATTCCTTAAAGTTGAAAAAGAATGAAATAAAAATAGGTACCCGCGGCAGTAGACTTGCCCTCTGGCAGGCAAACTTGGTAAAGGATGCGATTGTCGAGAAATACCCCAATTTATCAGTCCGGATTGAAATTATAAAAACAACGGGTGATAAAATTCTTGAGTCTTCTCTTTCTGAAATGGGAGGAAAGGGAATATTCGTTAAGGAAATCGAGAATGCTCTTATTGAAAATGGTATAGATATAGCAGTTCACAGTATGAAGGATGTTCCAACTGAGATTCCAGCCGGATTAAGAATGGCAGCAGTTTTAAAAAGGGCAGACCCGAGAGATGTTCTCATTTCTAAGAATAACGTAAAACTGCTTGATTTGCCGAAAAACAGCACTATTCTTACAGGTAGTTTAAGAAGAAGAGCTCAAATATTGTTGCTGAGGCAGGATATAAATTTTCAAGAAATTAGAGGCAATATTGATACAAGGTTCAGAAAATTCTATCAATCTCAATATGAAGGAATGATGCTCGCAAAGGCAGGTATAGTAAGAATGGGTTATGAAGATAAAATTTCAGAGGTAATTTCTGAAAATGTTTGTCTTCCGGCAGCAGGTCAGGGTGCAATTGGGCTTGAAATTCGCGAAAATGATAATTCTGTTTCGGAAATTACCGATAAGCTGAATCATAAAAATTCCGAACTATCTGTTAAAGCAGAAAGGGCGTTTTTAAAGGGACTCGGGGGTGGGTGTCAGGTTCCAATCGGGGTTCTTGCTGAGGTAGTTGAAAATAAAATTTTTGTAAAAGGAATATTATCTGATTTAACCGGTGAGAAGGTTATTAGAAATGAGATTTCAGGCAGCACTGCTGAGGCAGAACGTTTAGGAACACTTCTTTCGGAAAGGATTTTAAATCAGGGTGGAAAAGAAATAATCAGAGAATTTTAAAAAAATAATAAGCAATCCAAGGGAAAAACCTTTGGTGGGGGAAACTTGCTAATAAAATTTTC
>JAUVVT010000123.1 GCA_030604505.1 bacterium
AAAGTGAGACAAATAATGTAAATGAATGATATTTAATAACATAACTGTCTCATTTGTCTCAAAATCATCCCAAAACTGACACAAACTGACACAAAATGGCACAAAATGAGACAAATTGAGACAAAATAAAACATCTTCTCAGAAAATTCGGTGCCACAATACATATTTCTTGCCAATATTTTTATAAAATTTCGTATGGCATTATTTTATTAATATGCTTGATAACATTTACAGCTTTACCAAATAATTCAATCTCTTTTTGCCAAACTAAAGCATTCGAATGCTTCGCAGTCAGTGACCTTGTGAAGATCTTTGAAGATGGTTACGGCTGCCCTCCTCCTAAGAGTATGATAGATATAATCGGAATAAGGAATGAATGCATTTCAGCTCAGTGTGTTATAAAAGCTAATACAGATCTACATGATGTGTCGATAGAGGTTAATCCGCTAATATACAGTATGGTTTCTTCTTTAAAAATTCCGTCAAATATGATCAAATGGAATTTCGTCGGAAGCGTACCTGTACCGGATAACACTCCAAATACATCAAAAAAATATGTAATTCGAAGTGCGCCTGAAAAATTTCCTGATTATTTATCTGAAGAAAAAAGTACATCTATATTTGAAAGTAAATATAAAGCTATCTGGCTTACAATAAAAATTCCAAGGGATGCTATACCGGGCAAATATTCCGGCAGCATTAAAATAAATTCAAATGAAGGGTCTTCTTCCCTGCTTGTCTATCTCACTATATATCCATTAGTAATGCCTGACAAGAGACATCTTAATGTAACACTCTGGTACAACACACGGAAGTTCGATCTATTTCATAAAACCGGTGAAATGTACTCCGAAGCTTTTTTTGATATGCTTAAAAAATATGCACAAAATATGGTAAAACACAGGCAAAATGTTTTTCGGGTCAATTTGAATTCAATCATATGGATGATTTTACGAGAAAGCCCGAAGTTTTGTATAACGCCAAAAAGCAAATTATAGATGAAAATTTGTCTTTAGATGAATCACCGAAGCTTATTGTTCAGACGAATCCATTGGACGGCTCGAATATTACTTTTTCTCCCGCAACTATAGAGTATTACGGCCGGACAGAACCGGGCACTGAGATAATTGTAAATAACAGGAATATCCATGTTTATCCGGACGGGGTATTTATGGACAGAACAAACATTTCTGCAAAGAATAATAGAATAAAAGTAACTGCTAAAAATAAAAATGGAGAGAGAACGCTGATTCGTTCGTTTAATGTAGTTCAGTAAGATAGATGTTTGTGTGAGAAATAAGGGTTTAATTACAGAATCAATAATAATTGCAAGTTTAATGAAATATTAATATCTTGAAAATATAATTCTATTCATATGTCTTAAACTTGATGTATCTCTGAATATCCACCTTATGTGAAAAATAATGGAGGTTTATTAAAACAATGAAGCTTACAAAAAAATTATCACTTAAAAAGGCTTTGCTGTTTTCTTGTGTGTTAATAGTGAGTTTTGTTATCAGTGTCTCAGGTCAAAGTCTGGATCAGTGGCAGTTTACTTCTCCTTTAAATCTTAAAGAAAACACGGTTACTGTAAAAGACCAGTTCAATGGTTATACTACACATTGGACAAATGAATACTGGAAATGGATTCAGTATGGAAATCTGTTTCAGATGAATATACCGGATGTGGACAATTATATTATGCAGAAAAAATTAAATATTACTGAAGAATTGGGAATACTCGGATTCTGGATGGAAGAGGGATTTCTATCCGGACTTCTTTATGAAAAATTTATTGTTCTTGAAAATCCTTCATTTCAAATGATTAGTGAATATTATGGAAATGAAAATTTACTCATTTATATTAATTCCGAATTACCTTTAGGTATTGAATTGGAAGCCAAACTGCCGTCAGATGATAAATGGAAAAATATATTAAAAAGTTATCAGTATCAAAGCGGGGAATACAAAAGTGTAAAAGCATTTTATCTTGAGAATGGAACAAAAAAAATGTTCGTTGTATCTTCGGAATATCCCGAAAGACTTAATATTGTGAAAAAACTTATTGGAAATGTTGAAAAATGTATTAATAACTATGACATGCACCGTGGCTGGGCAGGTGTGGGAACAAGCTTTTATAGTGTAACGTGTAGCTATGGTCACCCCTTGGATATAATTGGCAGGGCGATGAATCAGGGAAATGACTGGATTCTGTTTAGTGAGCCTAAATTGAAAAATGATCTGGAAAACTGGCTGGGCAAAATTAATTTGTCGCTTGTGGCAGATGTGGGAAGCTGGGGTGGTTATAATAGTTATGGAACTGTAATGTATGGATGTTGTGATTATGACGGATTAAGAAAACAGAATAACAGACAGAAAATTGAAGATGTAATAAAATTTGCTCGTGAACAAAATGGATATATTTTCAGACCGGTCTATCAGGATAAACTTGATAAATACCAGTTCGATGGTTATATAGGAAATTTAGGAAATAAAGAACAAATTGACAATGAAAATGTACCGTTTATTATAAGCAGTGGTGGAATAAGAAACAGAGTCCCCGATTGTATGGTTTTATTTATTGAAAAAAATTTAAAACTGACAAAAAAGCTGATGTATGACGCAATTCTTGACAGAAGGGCAGTTGCAGTTATGGGATATGGACAGATGATGGGACCTGAATATTATCGTAATGTATTGCAGTTCCTTCTTTTGGACAGAGTTTTTCTGGAAGAATATTTTAGCAGCCGAATACATCTTGATACAAAAATAAACAATCGAAAACTCACAGTTACTATTACAAACACCTATCCGAAAAATGTTTCCGGGATTCTTGAAATTGTCACACCGCCGGAGCTTGAACTGAAAAAGGAAAAATCCTCAAATATAATTCTTCCCGCTGCCTCCAAAAAAACAATGGAATATATCATCAAACCATCTTTGAATGCTATGAATAAAGATAATCCTGTGGCTGTGAATTTTTTATGGAAAAATAAGAAAAAGGAAACATTAACTGTAATGAGTTTGCCTCCGGTAATTTCTATTCATAAACTGATGTATGGATATTCTCCGGAACTCTCCTTTCCTGTCACTGTGCATAATTATACGGGTAAATCATCATTTCCGGTAAAGGTTCAGGTCTTTGAGAAAAATAAACCGGGTAATATAATATATGAGGACTTAAAAAACATTAACGCTGAACCGGGGGAATTCCAAACCAGCTCTTTTTTATTAAATCTTCCCGCGGGCAATTTTTATGCAAAAGTTACTGCCCTCGGTTCGGAGAGTATAAGTCAGATTGGAGTTGGCAGTAAAACAGGTAGTCCCGGTCTGTATGAAATTGACCTTAATGGAGATGGAATTAATGAATATAGAATGGAAAATGATAAAGTCAAGGTTACACTCCTGAGAACGGGGGCGCGGGTAATTGAATATATTGTTAAAGAACGAAATGATAACATTCTGTTTAAACTCTGGCCCCAAAAGGAAGATACCGATAGAGAACCTTATAGAAAACGCAGATTTTATCCGTATGGCGGTTTTGAAGATTTTCTCGGGCAGCCGAGTATGGAAACTCACCATATCTACGATGCTGAAATAATACAGGAAAAAGGTGACTATGTCCGCGTTAAATGACTGCTGATTTTTATGGAAACAAACTCGAAAAAATATTCACCCTTTATGGAAATACACCCCTGCTCGAAATCCGGTTTGCTTTGACGTTTAAAAATCCTGAAGCGAATATGATTGGCCCTCAGCCGATTTTAAAACTCGGTGATAAACACTGGGAGGAAGATATATATTATGTCCCGGCTAAAGAGGGAATAAAAGAACTAAAAATGCGTCCCGAAGCTTATTATGGAGATATATTTTATTTAAAGGAAGGATGGAACGCAGGATATGATACAAAAGAAGATATTTCTTTCGTAGGAGCATTTCCGGTTTCGGAACCGTTATTCCTGCATATGTTTATGAAACATCCGTCAAATACAGGGTCACATCATTTTTACGCCGAGTTTCAGCCATGGGTACCTGTTTTTCAAAAAAGTGTCAGGTATTTTTCATATTATATATGGGGTGCAGCGGGACCTTGGAAGAATGGAATAAAAGCTTTTGAAAAAATGGGACTGATTACTAAAAACTAAGTTCTGATTTAAAAAAAACCTCTTGGTAATTTCAGGAGGCTTTTTTTAACTTTATTTTCTTTACTTATTGCCCGATAGCCATTTTACAACCTGAATAAAAAACTTGCCGTAGTTATCCCATTTCTGAAATCCCGCCCCCCAGTGTGGGGATATGTCAGATGCAAACGCTAATGTTCTGCCCTTGCCAAATGTTCCGACAACAAGAAACGGATTTTGGGTTTCCTTTACACGCGCTAATATCTGGGCATCCGGTTTTGCAATAATTCTGTTATAACCGGTAAAAACCGGGCATGTTTCCCAGCGAATATCCCCTAATAATGGATGTTCAGGTACAAGAGTTTCAATGTGAACACCCTCAGGACATTCGTGTCTGTCATCATTTACATCTAAGCACGTAACCGGAAGGGCTTCTTCAACAGGGGTATCCCCCAGTTACCGATTCCTCTCCTACCCGTAAAGGATTGCCAGCCGCCTATCATCGCCAGACCGCCGCCGTTACGTGTATATTCCCTGATGGATTTAAGTCGGTTTGGACCCATAGGTGAAACAAGCATTCTTTCAAAAGGATATAACACTAATGTCTCCTGCTCGACGTCACTTAAAATAACAACGTCATATTTTTCGGCGATTGCCTTGGATGTCTCCGGAAATTCCTTTAAAGCGCGCCACGTCGTCATATGCTCAACTGTAATGTCCGGGTCTGCATTTAGCGCATCCAGCACTGGTTGGCACCAGATATGGACTTCATATCCTTTTGTCTCATAATAAAATGGAGAAGCAATAATGTTTGGACCCAGTAAAACTCCTGCATCTCCAACGTATAAAACACTTATCTGTCCTGCTAATAATGTATTCCCGATTGGAATAGTCACGAATAGTGCAAGAACCGTTAGGAATATTATTAATGATTTTTTCATCTTATCCCTCCTAATATTAGTTATTTTAAAATAATATATAAAGTTGTTATTTATCTGAAAAATTAAAATATTTTGTATCAATATAATAAAAAAATAAATCAAAAATTATTAAAATTTTAAGTTATTCAATAATATTTGAAAAAAACCAAAATAATTGGTTTTTAATTCGTAATTCGGTAACACAATACTTATTTCTTGCCAATTGTAACCACTTTTGTTTGCAACTCTTTGATAGCTTCTTAGGTTTGAGGAGATAGAGGAAAATTGTTTTTTTATTTTTTTATTGACAAGTCTTTGATATTAAACTATATTTTAAGTAAAAAAAGCTAAATAACTTATAGAATAAAATGCCGCAAGAATTCACATATACATTCACAGATGAGGAACGTCAAGGTCTTATATTAAGACTTGACCTTCTTGTAAAATACCTCAATCAAGATTTAACTTTGTCAGATGAACGGAGAAATGCTTTTATTGAAACTACTAAAGATTTGAGAAAGAGGATTGAATATGGGTATGAATAGATTTCTTTTAATACTCAATACAAGTGTCCAAAATATTTTGACGGGATACAGGCCTTTCATTTATTAAAATATAGAAGATAGAAACATTGATATTTTAATTTTTTCTTAATAATTTTAAGTTACTACGTTTTCTGATGTCGAACATACATTTATAAGACTTTTATTTGTGAACAATTCCAATCTTGGTCTAATTTAGTCAAGAATATCAAATTAAACGAAGGTACAAATATGAAATATTTATCAAGAATTTTAATGCTTTTCGTTTTTATCTTGGGATTCATAAAATGTTCATATACTAATGATTCAATTAAATTTTCATTGCAACAACGTGATCCTGAAACCAATAAGATCATTATGACAAATAAATACATTAGTCCATCTAAAACAGCGATTATAGTAATTGACATGTGGAATGACCACTATTGTATATCTTCCGCCCGGCGTGTAGCAGAGATGGCCCCTGCCATGGACGAGGTTCTTAATATCGCACGGCAAAAGGGTATGTTTATAATATATGCTCCAAGTGGTTGCATGGACTTTTATAAAGATACCCCCCAGCGCCATTTAGCAGAAAATGCACCATTTGTCAAAGTACCTATAGAGTTTAAATGGAACAAATTCAATCCAGATCGGGAAGGACATTTGGAACCCAAGTTAGAGAAAGGTGGATGTTCTTGTGA